>CAYMMC010000342.1:0-4175 GCA_964391125.1 uncultured Akkermansia sp. | reverse complement strand
CGAACCTTGACAGTCTCCCCGGCCGAGCCGGGGGTTTCCCTATTGGACAATGAAAAGCGGCAGAGGACTGCCGCACTCCAAGACGCTGCCGCGCGCTTCGGCATTCCCAGACCCAACGGAACAGCCACGCGATTTTCCCAAGAGCCAAGCCCTTATCCTGACGCCTATGGGCAAAATGCCAATGCTACGGCCAGCCTGACGCAGCCGTTTCGGCGATGCCAAGAATAGCCTATCGCATGGGCAGCGTTCAGGAGGACTCCCAGCGCCGGCCCCATGCCCCGTGCCCCGTGCCCCCTGCCTCACGGCTCGATGCCGTGCTCGCGCAGGAAAGGGACCAGCTCGTCCACGCCGAAGTCGGCCAGGACGAGGTCGCCGTAGGTCATCGTGGGGGCCCGGCTCTGTCCGGAGAGGCGGCGCATCTCGTCGAAATGCGCGGGATCGGCGAACACGTCGAGGACGCGGAATTCGTAGCCCGCCTTCTCCAGCCAGGCGACGGCGTCGATGCACCAGGGACAGCCGGGCTTGACGTAGATCTGCAGTTCGGACTTCGCGGACATGGGGAGAGCATCGGCGGATCACTCCTCCTTGGCAAGCTGCGTCACTTCGAATCCCTTCTCGCGGAGCAGGGCGACGACGCTGCCCTCTCCGGCGAGGTGGCCCGCCCCGACGAGAAACATGACGTCGCGGTCGGTGGCGAGGGCCTTTTCGATCTCGGGGATCCAGTTGCGGTTGCGCTCGTCGAGCAAGGCCTCGCGCATGGCGGGGGGCATGGCTTCGTCCTCCGCCAGATGTTCGGCGATCCCCCGGTCGTCCCCGGCCCGCCACGCGCTCAGGATCGCCTCCAGGGTCGCGGCGCTGCGGTCGAGCCCGTCGAGGGTCTTGTCGATCCACTCCGCGAGGAGACCGTCCTCGAAGCGGTCGAAGATCCGCATCTGGTAGGCGACCGTCTCCAGCCCCCGGCTCGGCTTGCCGTCCGCGACGCTTTTCCCGAAATAGGTCGCCTCCAGCCCCAGCTCCGGCCGAGCCCCCTGGCGGATCGCCTCGAGCGACGCCAGGGTCAGCAGGACCATCCCCGGCGACAGCCGGTCGAAGAGCGCCGGATTCATCCCGCGCTCCTTCAGATAGCCGCGCAGCCGATCCGCCGTCTCCGCCCCGAGGCGGTCGGCGATGGTCTCGCCTTCGGGCAGGCTGCCGAGCTTCGCCATCTCCATGGCCGCGTCCGGTCGGGTCATCTCCGCCATGTCGATCTCGAAGACCAGCTCCTCCGATTCCGCGTAGACGCGGTCGAAGGCGGCGGGGATGGGGAGGTCCTTCTCCCTCAGCAGATGCACCGATCCCGCCAGATAGACCGTCGAATCCTCGTCGGAGATCTTCCAGATGGGGGCTTTGGCCGGCCCTTCGGCGACAAGGGGCGCCACGAAAGCGAGAGGCAGCAGGAAGGCGGCGGGACGGGGTGGCAGTCTCATGACGGGCGATGCGCGGAGGAACCGGGAAAGGTCTGGCCCATTGGCGACGGCGCAAGCGATTCCCGCGCCTTTCGCCCCAGGAAGACAGAGAAGAGCGTCCGTCGCCCCGGCCAAGCGGCCGGGTTGAAGAACGCACCCCTCGGATTCTGAAAATCTGTTTGTAAAACCGAAAAATATGGCTAGCGTGAATTTCATGATTTTTGGCCAAAATCCTGCGAAGCCCGATTGGTTCGATGGCCTCTATCTGCTTCGCTCGCGCTGGCCGTTGGTGCTGCTGATCGCTTCTCTCGTCCTGCTGGGCGGCGCGGCGCTCCGCTCGAAGCGCCCGCCCTGGCACGAGGCGACGGCGCGCATCGCGCTCGACCCGCCGGGCGAATCCGCGAGGGATCGTGCAGGCGATCCAGGTTTCCGCCCGGATCGCTCCGGGGATCTCGCCCGCCAAGCCGCCGAGCTCTCGAGCCGGGCTCTCCTTTCCGAAGTGCTCGTGTCCTGCGGACTTGCGGAGCGTTGGGGCTTTTCGGAAGAGGAGGAGGGCTTGCGGCTGCTGGAGGCGCGACTGCGCGTCGAGTCCCTGCCCTCCCGGCGGCTCCTCGTCGTCGCCGCCCGCGACCTCGCTCCCGAACACGCCGCCGCCCTCGCAAACGCGGTCGCCGAGCGCTTCGTCGCGAGGAAGGAGGCGGAGGCGATGGCCGAGGCGCATGCGCGAGTGCGACGGCTGGAGCGGGAGCGGCAGGACTGCATCGGACGGGTCGCCGCCGCCGAGGCGCACCTCGCCGCGCTCGGGCCGGAGGAGGGCGACGCGTCCGGCGAGGCCGGCGAGCTCCGCGCTCGCCTCGCCGACCAGAGGCACTTGCTCCATTCGCTGGAGGCGAACCGGAGGACGGCCTTGCGGGAAGTGAAGGAGGCCGGCCCGAGGGCGCGGATCGAATCCTCCGCCGCCGCCGAACGCGCCGTCGCGGCGATCCCGCCGTGCTTGGGCCTGCCCGCCCTGACCCTGCTCGGTCTCGTCCTGGGGGTCGCCGTCTCGCTCGGAATCCGCCGCGGCAGGATGCGCTGGAGCACGGTGGCGGACCTGATGCGTCGCCTCGACGTCCCCGTGGTCGGCTTCGCTCCGCTCTCGGGCGAGTCCGCCGTGGGCGCCAAGGAATCCCCCGAGTCGCTGCTGGAGCCCTACCGGGACCTCCGCAACCGCCTCCTGCGCCTCCCGGCGGCGGACTGCGTCCTCCTGACGGTGATGCCGCTGCGGAAGGACGAGCCCGTCGCCGAGGCGATCGCGAACCTCGGCTGCGTCCTCGCCGACGCGGGGCGCGCCACCTTGGTGGTCGACGCCGACTTCCGACGACCTCGGCTGCACCGGTTCTTCGACGCGGCGCAGCATCCCGGCCTCTCCGATTTCCTCAGCGGCGAAATGCGCTTGGAGGAGACGGTGATCCGCTCGCGACGGCCGAACCTGTGGTTCATGCCCGCCGGTCCGCTCCATGCCGACTCCGGCGCCCTGCTCAACGGACGCCGCATGGCCGACCTCGTCTGGGAGTTGAGGAGGCGCTTCGACACCGTCCTCGTCGCGTCCCCCTCGATCCACGACGTCTCCGACGCCGGCCTGCTCGCCGGACTCGCCGACTACACCCTCGCGGCCACCTCCTATCTCGGCCATTCGCTCCGCGGCCTGCGCGAGACGAAGGCGGCCCTGGAGACCGTTTCGGCGCCCTTCGGGGGAGTGGTCCTGACGGTGCGGGCAAGGACGGAAGTCGCCGACGGAGACGGCGGGGAGGAGGACGCCCCCGTCGAGTTCGTCGGCTCGGAGCGGTGATCGCCCCGCGCGGCCGCGTCGGTCCCGAGGACCGGCGCTTGCCTTGGCGGCGCCTCGCTCAGTTCGCCACCACGTTCACGAGCCTTCCCGGCACGACGATCACTTTTCGCACGACGAGCCCCTCGGTGAAGGACTTCACCTTTTCGCTGGCGAGGGCGAGCCCCTCGATCTCCTCCTTCGTCGCCGAGTTGGCGACGAAGAGCTTGTCCCGGACCTTGCCGTTGACCTGCAACACGATCTCGATCTCGTCCTCGATCAGCTTCGCCGGATCGTAGTCGGGCCAAGGCCGGTTCGCCAGTTCGCCCGCGTCGAGCGAGGGGAAGGCGGCGGCGAGGACGGCGTTGAGCTCCTCGCTGAGGTGCGGGGCGAAGGGGTTGAGGACTTGCAGCAAGGTCGCGACGGAGGAGACGGGGACGCGCTCCAGCTTGGTCAGCTCGTTCGTGCAGACCATCATCTGCGAGATCGCGGTGTTGAAGTCCATCGACTCGATGTCCTCGCCCACCTTCTTGATGGTGGCGTGGACCGCCTTTTCGGCGCCCTTCCCGGGCTCGATCTCGGCGAGCTTCGCGTTGGGCACCCATTCGCCCTCCTGGTTCGTCTCCATGACCAGCCGCCAGACCCGGGCAAGGAAGCGGTAGACGCCCTCGACGCCCTTCATCGACCAGGGCTTCACCTGCTCCAGGGGTCCCATGAACATCTCGTAGAGGCGCAGGGCGTCGGCCCCGTATTCGGCGACGACATCGTCGGGATTGACGACGTTGCCGCGCGACTTGGACATCTTCTGCCCGTCCTCGCCGAGGATGAGCCCTTGGTTGACCAGCTTCTGGAAGGGCTCGGGGGTGGAGACGTGGCCGAGGTCGAACAGCACCTTGTGCCAGAAGCGGGCGTAGAGCAGGTGC
>CAYMMC010000341.1:0-4204 GCA_964391125.1 uncultured Akkermansia sp. | reverse complement strand
CCCCTTCGCTTCCCCGGCCACTACTTCGACGCCGAGCTGGCCCTCTGCTGCAACCGCTTCCGCTACTACTCCCCCGAGCTCGGCCGCTACATGGAGAGCGATCCGATCGGGCAAGCGGGCGGCCTGAGCCTCTACGCGTACACGTCGAACCCGCTGACGCAGGTCGACGTGCGCGGGCTCGATCCGTGCGACGGCACGCGCCGGCCGACGCCGGAGGGCGAGGAGCCGCACCCACGTCAGGACCCGCCGGAGGTGCCGCGTCCGCACGGCAGCGACGATGCATCTCCAGCACGCCCGGCGGACGACGAACCCGCGCGGGGCAAGCTCACGCCCGAGCAGTGGGCTCGTCTGCAAGCGGCGCGCGAGGAAAACGGGCTCCCGCCACGTAGCCTCGATCCCGACGATGGAGCCACGGTGGCGATCCTGGACGCTGATGGCCAGGAGTTCACCGGATTCAACGCGGGAAACCAGCCCGACGATGCGGACCGCCTTCCTAACCCGTATCGAGGAGCTGGCGCCGTAACCCCCCAGCATGCCGAGGGCGACGCTCTCAACCAGCTCGCGCAAAGCCGAGGCACGGAGCCCGTGACGGAGCGGCCCTACGCGGCCGCCGGCATCAACGTCGTCGCGGCAGACAGCGACGCCGAAGCGCGGCGCTTGTTCACCTCCATCCAGCAGCAGTTCGCCAATCTCTTCCGCGGGACTCCGGGCCGTCTCCCGGCGCCGCGCGACGACATCGACGCCTGGTGGTCGCCGGTGGAGAGGTCGCAGGCCTCCGCCATGCTGTCGTGCTCCTTCGTCGGGTCGCGGGAGAGCGTGCGCACCGGCCTGGAGCGCTTCGTCCGGGAGACCGGGGTGGACGAGCTGATCGTCGCCTCGGCGATCTACGATCACGCGGCGCGGCTCCGCTCCTACGAGATCCTCGCGGAACTGATCCCGGACTTGGCCTTCAGCTAGGCCCCCCATGTCCATGCTTTGCGCCGCCACATGCGCTTCGCGCAGGGGTTGGCGGCCCGCCTCGATCTGGCGCGAGCCGACCGAGGCCGCCTCCGCCCGCTGCCAGCCCGCACCGGGGGCGTCCCCAGCATGTCGCGCGGGCCAATGCCTTCGGTCGGCTAGCGTCCTTCCGCCGGGTTCTTCCGGAAGGACCGCGCCGCGAGGAAGGCGGCCGTCACCGTCAGGGCCGAGCTGAAGAAGAAGGGGGCGCCGGGGACGATGGCGGGGGCCTTGTCGCTGATGAAGAACCCGAAGACGGCGGTCGCCAGCGGCGGACCGATGGCGCCGGCGACGCTCTGGAGCCCGGTCAGGGAGCCCTGGATGCCGCCCTGCTCGTTGTCGGCGACGCTGCGCGAGATCATGCCCTGCACCGCGGGCACGGCGAGGCCGGAGAGGGAGCCGAAGACGATGATGCCGTAGACCATCCATCCCTCCGGGGCGAGACCGTATCCGACGAGGGCGACGGCCATGACGGAGAAGGCGAGGAGCGCGGCGCGGCGTTCGCCGAGCTTGGGCAGGAGGACGCGTGCGAGCCCGCCCTGGACGACGACGGCCATCAGCCCGACGAGGGCGAGGGAGAGGCCGGTCTGCTTCGTGCCCCAGCCGTAGCGGTAGCTGGTGTAGAGCACCCAGATGCTCGGGTAGACCTGGTGGGCGACGCTGTTGATGAAGTAGCTGATGGAAAGGCCGAAGACGAGACGGTGGCGGCGCAGGCCCAGCAGGGCCCCGACCGGGTTGGCCCGGCGCAGGTCGAAGGGGCGGCGGTTCTCCGGCTTGAGCGACTCCGGCAGGATGAGGAGCCCGTAGAGCCAGTTCGCGAGGGTGAGGGCGCCGGCGGCGAGGAAGGGCACGCGCAGCCCGTAGTGGCCCAGCCAGCCGCCGAGGGCGGGGCCGAAGATGAAGCCGAGGCCGGCGATGGCGCCGATCATTCCGAAGTTCGCGGCGCGGCGCTCCGGCGGGCTGACGTCGGCGATGTAGGCGGCGGCGGCGGCGAAGTTCGCGCCGCTGATGCCGGAGACGATGCGCCCGAGGAAGAACCAGGGCAGGGTCGGGGCCCAGGCGAGGAGGAAGTAGTCGAGCCCCGACCCGAGGAGGGAGAGGAGGATGACCGGTCGCCGCCCGAAGCGGTCGGAGAGGTTTCCGATCACCGGGGCGAAGAGGAACTGCATCAGGGCGTAGAGCCCGACGAGCCAGCCGAAGACGAAGGAGGCGTGGTCGACCCCGCCCCCGGCGAGCTCCTCGACCAGCTTCGGGAGGATCGGCACCACCAGCCCGATTCCGAGCACGTCGAGGAACAGGGTGATGAAGATGAAGATCAGCGCCGGCTTGCGTGGGGGCATCGGATTGGGAAGTGGTCCCGGCGAAGCGCCGCAGGACCGGGTGGCGCCCCCCGGGTCAGGCCGTCTCCTCGATCAGCGGGTGGAAGCGGTTGGCGAGGGGGAAGTAGGCCCGCTTCATCGTCGTCCCGGCCTGCCAGACGCCGTGGACCATCTCCAGCGCCCGCACCGCGTTCTTCCCCGAGCAGACTGGCTCGCGGTCCTCGGCGATGGCGGCGAGCCAGTCGGCCACGACGAGGCGGTTGGCCGCGTCGTTTCCGGCGAGGTGGTCGACGGGGGCGTGGTAGGCTTCGTCCTCCAGCTCGGGCCAGCGGGCCCAGCGCGAGCGGCGCCCCGGCGAGGCGGGATCGTCGTCCACGAGGAGGGAGAGGGTGGGGGGCTGCCCGGCGAAGAGCCGCATCCGCCCCTTGGTGCCGACGAACTCGATTCCCCAGGGGCCGTGGCGGTGGTGGAGGCGGCGGTCGGAGACGTAGGAGACGTGGACGCCGGAGTCCATCGCGAAGCTGGCGTGGATGGCGTCCCCGAGGAGGGGGCCGAGGTCCTCCTTCTCCGAATGGTGCGCGTCCTCGGCGATGGCGGGCTCCCCGTCCTTGGTGATGGAGGCGGAGCAGTAGTTCGGCTCGCCGCCGAAGAGGCGAACGAGATCGAAGAGATGGGTGCCGAGGACGAGGAGGTCCTCCCCGCCGGCGCGGTGGTCCATCATCCCGTAGACCTGCATCTCGACGAGCTCGCCGATCAGGTCGGACTGCTCGGCGCGGAAGCGGACGACGTGGGGGTCGAGGCGCATGGGATGGAGCACGGCGATCTTCAGGCTCCGTTCGGCGGCGAGGGCGAGCAGCTCGTCGGCCTCGCGCAGGGTCCGGGCGATGGGGCGCTCGCAGCAGAGGTGGGCGCCGGCCTCGAGGGCGGCCTTGGCCATGTCGTGGCGCTCGCCGGTTTCGCGCGGGCCGACCGCGACGAGGTCGAGGGACTCGTTCGCCAGCATTTCGCGGTAGTCGGCGTAGGTGGCCTCGGCTCCGGTGCGGATCTGGGTGGCGTCGAGCCCCTCGGGATCGGCGTCGGCGACGGCGGCGAGGCGGACGCCGTCGAGGCGGTTGAAGAGAATGTCCAGACCGTGGCCGTAGCCGCCGGCTCCGGTGTGGCCGACGACGGCGGCGCGGAGGTATTTCGGCTCGGGCGGGGCGGGGCGGACCGGCGGCTCCGGATCCGGCTCGATCAGCTCGGTCGCGAACTCGATGTGGGTGGCGTTTTCATCCTCCTCGACCGCCCCATCCTCCCCGGCTTCGCAGCCGGACGCCTCGGCGTCGGCCCCCCCGATGGCGGAACCGGCCCCTTCCTCCCCCTCGACTTCGGCGGGGGGGGCTTCCTCCTCCGGCTCCTCCCGCCGGGCCGCTTCGGCCGCTTCCTTACTCGCCGCCCCGCTTCGGCCCGTGCGGATCATGCCGGCGGCGGCCATGCCGGCGCTGCCGTAGATCGCGTGCTGTTTCTTGTCGTCCTCGGCCATGATGAAATATGGGGGCGAGGTTATACCGCCCCCCCTTCCCCGGCAACGATCAAATTCGGCGCGGACGGCCCCGCACCGACGGGCAACGGATCAAAAACGGCTTTCCACGAAGGCTTTCGGCGGGTAGACGTAGTCCTCCGACCATGTCCGCCCTCTCGCGCACGCTCCTCCCGCTCGCCGTCCTGGCCTTGGCCGCGCCCCCGCTGCTCGCCGAGGGAGAAGCCTACACGGTCAAGGAGCCCTCGCGCGACGGCATCGGCAAGGTCTACATGGGCCGCGAGATCTCGCAGACCGTCAGCTCGCACGCGATCACCTGGCTGGAGCGCCGCGACCGGGAGGGCGAGGAGCGCCCCTCCCTCGTGGTGGA
>CAYMMC010000340.1:0-4226 GCA_964391125.1 uncultured Akkermansia sp. | reverse complement strand
TTCTCCCCGGAGCGACCGGCGCCGCCGCTGCCCGGGGTGCCGCCGTCCTCCGCCGCACCCTCTTCGCCGCCGCAGCGGACCCTCTTGCCCGGCTGGCTGGCGAGGCACCTGCCCAACCGGGCCGAGATCGGCGAAATCACCGTGGCCACGACGCGGATCTCGGTGGAGAAGGCGGAGGGCCAGGTCTTCCTGCTCGATGGCGCGAGGGCCACGCTGAGGCCGGAGACCGGAACCGGCTTCTGGGAGGTCGAGGGCAGGGGAGGGCGGATCGCCCTGCCGCGCCAGCCGGAGGTCGCATTGAAGGACCTCCGCCTCCGCTGGAAGGGCCGCGAGCTCTTCCTCGACCGCTGCGCCCTCGGGATCTACAGGAACGGCCACGTCGACGGGCGCGGGGAAATCGGCTTCGAGGGGCCGGGGCGCTTCGATCTGGAGCTGGAGGTCTCCTCCATCGACATCGACGAACTCGTCCAGGGCGACTGGCGGGACCGGCTCGCCGGCACGGTCCACGGTCCCGTCCGCGTCAACGGCGCCCCGGGCTCGCTCGTCTACGAGGGAACCATCCACGTGTCGGACGGCGCCGTCGAGGACATCCCCGTGCTGAAGCGCATCGCGCAATACACCCGGACGGAGCGCTTCGAACGCCTCGCGCTGAACCAGGCGAAGGCGGACTTCCGGCGCGAAGGCGACCGGCTCGAGTTGCGCCAGATCGTCCTCCAATCGGACGGACTCGCCCGGATCGAGGGGCGGGTCGACCTCGTCGGCGACGAGATCGCGGGCGAGCTCAGCGTAGGCGTCGTGCCGGGCACCATGCGATGGATTCCCGGAGCGGAGCGCCTCGTCTTCACGGAGGAGCGCCGCGGCTTCCTCTGGGCGCCGCTGAAGCTCTCCGGCACGACGGCGGCGCCGAGGGAGGACCTCAGCGCCCGGCTCGTCGCGGCGGCGGGGGAGGCCTTGGCCGACGATCTGCCGGAGGGCTTGATCGACGCCGCCAAGCAGCTTCTCGGCCCCTCGGGGAGCCGTTCCGGCGCACCGCCTCCCTCGGAGGAGCTCCTGGATCAGGGCAAGCGATTGCTCGACCTCATCTCCCCGCTTTTGAAAGCTCCCTGAACGGCCTTTTGCGCTCAATGGCACAAGGCTGGCGGGAGCTTGTGAAATTTTTCACAAATTCATCTTGCGAGTCTCAAGGCCGTGTTTAGGGTGTGCGCTCCCGCGCGAGCCCGCGTTCGCCGCCGGTTCCAGGAGTCCCCCCGGACTCCCTTTTCACGATGGCCCTTTCCCCCACCATGGACTCCTTCGGTCAAGCCCTCCCCCTTCTGGCGGCGGGCGGCATCGGTGCGCCGAGCATTCCCGACTTGGGCTGGTTCACGAACTCGATCCTCGTCGCCATCGTCGTCACGGCGGCCATCCTCCTCTTCACCCGCATGGCGACGAAGCGGATGGAGCTGATCCCTGGCCCCAGGCAGAACTTCGTCGAGCTCGTCGTCGAGTTCCTCTACGGGCAGGTCGAGGGCATCGTCGGCAAGAAGGTCGCCCCGAGGGCCTTCCCCCTGCTGGCCACCATCTTCATCTTCGTGCTCGCCTCGAACTGGTTCGGGCTCATCCCCGGCGTCGGCACGATCGGATGGGGCGAGAAGATCGCCTTCCTCTCGGTGGACTCCTCCCACGTCGACGCCGGCGGCCACCACACCTTCGTGCCGCTGCTGCGCCCCTCCACCGCGGACTTGAACATGACCCTCGCCCTCGCGGTGGTCTTCATGTTCGTCTGGCTCTACCTGTCGGTCTCCGAGCTGGGCCTGTGGGGCACCGTCGTCCACATCTTCGGCCCCAAGGGCGGCGTGACCGGCGCGTTGAAATGGGGGCTGATGATCATCTTCCTCCTCGTCGGCGTCATCGAGGTGGTCTCCATCATGTTCCGTCCGATGTCCCTGTCGCTCCGTCTCCTCGGGAACATCTACGCCGGCGAGACGCTGCTCCACACCATGGGCGGGCTGGGGGCCGCGCTGGGCTTCCCGAAATGGCTCTCCTTCCTTAGCTCCGTCCTCTTTCCGCTGCCCTTCTACTTCATGGAGATCCTCGTCGGCGCCCTCCAGGCGACGGTGTTCTCCCTGCTTTGCGCCGTCTACATCAAGCTCTCGACCACGCACGAGGGCGAGGAGCATCACTGATTCCAGGAACCTTTCGAATTTGCCGTCGGGACCATGCCGCAGAGCGTGGGCGGCGGTAGCAACACCCAAACCCATCGAGAATAGAACATGAGCAACCTCGTCACCACCCTCGCCGCCGCCGTCGAAGGCGCCGCCTCCGCCTCGGCCTTCAACGGGAACTTCGCCCTCGCCGTCGCCGGCGCCGGCGCCGCGATCGCCATCGGCCTCATCGGCATGGCTTCGGCCCAGGCCGTCGGCCGCAACCCCGGCGCCTTCGGCAACATCCTCACCATCGGCATCATCGGCATGGCCCTTGCCGAGGCGATCGCGATCTACGCCCTGATCATGGCTCTCCGCTGATTGCGCCCTTTCCGGAGATCCGCGGCCCCCGGAGGGCTGTGGATCTCCACGGGCCCCGCCCGCCCGTTCTCCCGTCCTTCCCCAATCCCAATTTTACGACGATGGCAAGCATCCTTGAAACGTTCGGCCTCGACTGGTACAAATTCATCTCCCAGGTGATCGTCGTCGTCATCGTCTACGCGATCCTTGCGAAATTCGCCTTCGGTCCCGTGCTCGCCATGCTGGAGGCCCGCCGCCGCCGCATCGCCGAGGGCGAGGCCAACTTGGAGACGATCAAGGCCGAAATGGGCAAGGCCGAGGAAAAGGTCCGCGGAATGCTGGCCCAGGCCAACTCCGACGCCGAGCGCCTCATCGCCGAGGCCCGCGACAGCGCCGAGTCCATGCGCGCCCAGAAGACCCAGGAGGCGATCAAGGAAGCCCAGCAAATTCTCGAGAAGGCCCGCGAGGCCTCCCGCCTGGAGCACGAGAGCGCCATGAGCGAGCTGAAGCGCGACTTCGGCCGTCTCGTCATCGACGCCACCTCCAAGGTCACCGGCAAGGTGCTCGACGAGGGCGATCAGAAGCGCATCAACGAGGAGGCGGCCGGCCAAGTCGCCCTCTGATCCGCCCTCCATCCTCTCCGTCTCCGCCGCGCCCCATGAAATCCCGGAAAGAAGCGCTCCGCATCGCCAAGAAGATCTTCGCCGCCTCCATGAAGGACGGTCGGCTCGACGAATCGGCGGTGAGGAAAGTCGTCGCCAAGCTTTCCGAAAGCCGTCCCCGCGGCTACCAGCAGGTCGCCGACGCCTACGGACGCCTCGTCCGGCTCGAGGTCGAGCGGAACCGCGCCATCGTCCAGAGCGCCGTCGCCCTCGACGAGGCGACGCGGGCCCGCGTCGTCGCGGACCTGAGAAAGAAATACGGACCGCAAATCTCTCCCGAATTCACCGTCGATCCCGCGCTGCTCGGCGGCATGAAGATCCGCGTCGGCAGCGACGTGTGGGACGGCAGCGTGAAGGACCGCCTGGAGCGCCTCGCCGAACAATTCAACTGACAAAACACCGACCGAAACGATTCACCTGACGCCACGTCATGAGCAACATCCTCCAGGAACTGGAATCCGAAATCGCCGCCCTGAAGACCTCCGTGTCGAAATCGAACGTCGGCATCGTCCGCGAGATCGGCGACGGCGTCGCCAAGGTCGAAGGCCTCAGCGACGTCATGCTGAACGAGATGATCGAGTTCCCCGGCGGACTCTACGGCCTCGCCCTCAACCTGGAGGAGACCGAGGTCGGCTGCATTCTGCTCGGCGACGGTCTCCACGTGAAGGAGGGCGACGAGGTCAAGTCCACCGGGCGCCTTCTCTCCGTCCCCGTCGGCAAGGAGATGCTCGGCCGCGTCGTCGACGCCCTCGGCCAGCCGGTCGACGGCAAGGGCGGCATCAAGACCAGCGAGAGCTATCCGGTCGAGAAGATCGCCCCCGGCATCATCCCCCGGCAGTCGGTCAGCGTTCCGGTGCAGACCGGCATCCTCGCCGTCGACGCCATGATCCCGATCGGCCGCGGCCAGCGCGAGCTCATCATCGGCGACCGCTCCACCGGGAAGACCACCGTCGCCATCGACACCATCATCTCCCAGGCCCGCCAGAACCGCGCCGCCGAGGGGGGCACGCTCAAGAACCACAAGCCCCTCTACTGCATCTACGTCGGCATCGGGCAGAAGCTGGCCAACGTGGCCCGCACC
>CAYMMC010000339.1:0-4246 GCA_964391125.1 uncultured Akkermansia sp. | reverse complement strand
GTGACCTTCGACGGGCTCGGCGAGTTCCTCTTCTACGACGCGCGGCACCAGCCCGACGGCACGCCGAAGGAGCACCCGCTCAACGACCCTCGCTTCGCCGGCGCGAGCATCCTCGTGTCGGGAATCAACTTCGGCTGCGGGAGCTCCCGCGAGCACGCTCCGCAGGCGATCAACAAGGCGGGCTTCCGCGCGGTGATCGCCCAGAGCTTCGCCGAGATCTTCTTCGGCAACTGCGCCACCCTCGGCATGCCTTGCGCCATCGCCTCGGCGGAGGACATCGAGGCGCTCGCCGAAGCGATCGAGGCCGATCCCTCGACGGAGATCGTGATCGACGTCGTCGCGGGCGAAGTCCGCTTCGGCGGGAGGAGCATTCCCGCGACGATTCCCGACACGGCGCGCGAGGCCTTCGTCTCCGGACAATGGGACCCCATCGGGGAGCTCCTCGACGGCACGGAGGAAGTCGCGGCCACGGCGTCGGCGCTTCCCTACATGTCGCGCTGACCCGTCGTCGCCGCATGGCGCTACCTTAGGCAATCTCAGGCAGGAATCGGTCCTGCAAGCTTGGAAGGGAGCCGGAAGAACGACCTCACGCCGCGTCGCAGCGGCAGATCGCGTTGATGCAGCCGCATTGGCCGCACCAGTCGAAGCGGCCTCCGCACTTCGCGGGCAGGCCGTCGAGGACACGCTGGAGGCGGCAATGGCAGGCGCGGCAACCGCTGCCGGCTCCGGTCGCCATCGTCACCTCGACCACCGTCGTCGCGATCCCCTCGTCCACGACCCGCCTTACCGTCGCCTCCATCACCCCGGTGCAGGGGCAGATCGGCCCGCTCTGGGCTTCGGCGGAGGCGAAGCGGCAGGTCGGCACGGTCGTGGCGGGGGTCGCGTTCATGCGGAAGGTCAATCGCCCTCGGACCCGCCCATCTGCTGGGCGAGGTAGCGTTCGAGGCCGATGCGTTGGATGAGGTCGAGCTGGGTCTCGGCCCAGTCGATGCTGTCTTCGGATTCCACCACCATCCGCTCCATCAGGTCGCGGCTGCCGGAATCTCCCACCTCGATGCAGAGCTTCACGCCTTCGTTGTAGGTGGCGACGCCCTTGACTTCGAGGGTGCGGCTGTCCTGGATCTGCTGCTGGGGATTCTCACCGACGAGGATCTTGTCGTAGCGGGCGATCTCGGGAACGCCCTCGAGATAGAGGATGCGCTCGATGACCTCGTCGGCGTGCTTCATCTCCTCGATGGATTCCTCGTAGAAATGTTCGGCGAGGCGGTTGAGGCCCCAGTCCTTGCACATCTTGGAGCAGATAAAATACTGGTTGATCGCCGTGAGCTCGATGGTGAGTCCGGCATTGAGGGCGTTGATGACGTCTTGGTGTCCTTTCATGACTGGCAGCTTGGCCGAGTCACGCGCCTGAGCCAAGAACAATTTCAAAGCCCGTTGCGCAGTCGATATTGAGACTTACTCGCAAAGAGAGGCGCGAGCAACTCTTTTCTAAGTACCGACATCGCGCCACTCTCTCCGGACCCGGAGATTCGGTCTGGCTCGGCGACGTCGCGCCGCCGGGGGGGATCGAGCCGCCTTGGCTCGCTCAATCCGAGTGCTTGATCCGGGTCGAGTGACGGCCCTTGTAGACGTCCCAGCCTCCGAAGGGATCTTCGTAGACGCGGGAGGGATAGATGGAATAGGGACGGGGCGGCGGACCGTAACCCCAGCCGCCTCGCCGCTGGCAGGAGGAAAGGACGACGAGGGCGACGAGGAGAAGGAGCGGAGCTGCGAGTTTCATGGAAGCTGTGGGAAGAATCCGGCGCGGAGGGTCCCGCCGCCGCCTTTCCTGTTGATCGCACAGCCCCCCGGTCCCCGTCAAGCCTCACTTGGGGCGGGTTCGGGCGAGGTCGGCCGGTCGCTCATCCGCCCGGCGGCCGCGAAAAGGGCGCGGCGGCCTCGCGGGCTTCCTGCTCGAGATCCGACTCCCAATAGCCGTCGCGGACGCATTGGGTGAGGTATTCCTTCAAAAAGGCCTCGACCCCGCCGAGACGTTCGAACTGCGCCACGTGGACGAGCTCGTGGACAAGAAGGGAGGGGTTCGTCGCCTGCGACGCCTCGAGGTAGATGCCGTAGTTCACCGCCATTCCAGTCGGACCTTCGCTGAGAAGGCCGAAGAGGCGGTCCAGAAAGCCCCTCAGCCCGAAGCCGGGCGTGGGAATTCGCGGAACGGGCAGGACGCGCACCTCCTCGGGCCGGCGCACTCCGACGCCTTGGGCCCATTCCCACTCCCATTCGCTGAGCGGACGCCCTTCCCGCAGGATCGCCGCCTCCTGCCTGCGGACCCAGCGGGTCCCCAAGGGCAGCGTCGCCTTGACGAGGAGATCGAGCAGAAAGGATTTCATCGCGCGGGGCCAATGTAACCGCGAGAACGGGCAGGTCCAGAGCATCCCGCCCGGTTCGCGGAAAAATCACCTCGGGGCGGGGGGAGGCAGGGCGACCTCGGGCAGATACGTCCCCGCCACGGTGCGCTTCCACCATTCGCCCGTTCGCCGCCGCTCCTCCGGAGTGGTGAATTCGTAGCGCATCAGGCGGGCCCGGAGGCGCTTCGGAGGCGCGGCGGGAAACGGATCGCGCCGCAGAAGCCGCTTCACTTCCTCGTCGCCGGAGAGCAGCTTCAGGGCCAGTGCCTCGAACCAGGCGGCGTTGCGGCTGCGGGGATCGAAGCGTCCCTCCAGGGCCGCGAACCAGAACTGCCAGGCCACACGGGGCTGGTGGGGCGCGACGAAGCGGGGGCGCTCGTCGAGCTCGTCCACCTTCCATTCGAAGTCGTAGGCGAACCAAGCCATCCCATCCGCGCTCCCTTCGACCACGATCTCGGGCCGCTCCGTGGTCATGGTGCGAAAGAGCCCGTAGCCCGAGACGAGGCGGTAGGGCGAAAGCGCACTCGCGAAGGAGCCGAGCCAAGCCGGAGTCGGATCGGCTTTCAGCATCGGCTTCGGCGCACGGTGCAGATCGCCGAGGACGGTCTGGAGATTCAGCAGCGCCAACGCCAGCAGGGCGGGGGCGGCCAGGCAGAGGCGGAGAATGGCTGGCCGCGACGGGCGAGGCGGCGCCTCCGCCTCCGCCTCGCCGAGCCGCAAGGTTCTCCGCAGCCAGGCCGGCCATTGCCCGTCATGCACCAGAGGCAGGCAGAGCACGATGGTCAGCCAGTTGAAATAGGTGTAGTTCCCCGTCAGCAGGACCAAGCCCATCAGTCCGGCAAAGCCCCCCGCGGCGGCGAGACGCCCCCAGCGTCCCAGCAGGATCGCGAAGGGCAGGACGATCTCGACCAGATACATCGGAGCGAGCGAAGCCTTGTGGAACCACGCGGGCAGCTGGTGCATCCACCAGGCCGACCAGGTCGGAAGCGGCTGGGTCATGTAGTGGTAGGTCATCGCCGTGCCTTCCGGCCACCATTCCGGCGAGCTCTCCGAGGCCCAGGCCAGCTTCACCCAGCCCGAGAAGAACATCAGCTTCGCCACCAGGAGCCAGATCAGCACCAGGGCGACGCGGTTCGTCGGCGACAGCGGCGGCGGATTCCGCCAGGCCATCTTCGCTCCCCACGGACAGAGAAAAAGGGCGAGGAAGCCCGCCTCCAGCAGGAGGATGTCCCACTGGTAGCTCATGAAGACCCCGCCCGTGTTCACCAGCGAGAGATAGACCGCCCAGAGGCCGGCGAGGGCCGGGCCGACGAAGCGCCCCGCCACCACCAGCGCGGCGAGGGCGCAGCCTGCGGCGCAAACGAGGTGCAGGGCCGCGTCCGACGCGCCGGTGAGCCAGAGCAGGCCCGGCAGCGCCGCGAAGCCCGATCCCCCCGACGCTTCCACCTGACCCTCGACCCATGCCAGGAGCCGACCGGCCGGGAGCAGACCGTCCTCCCCGACGAGGAGGATCGCCTGCGTCCACCACGAGGCGATCGCGACGAGATAGATCAGGCCCAGCCCGCGGAGGAAGCAGGAACGCCCGGCTCGGTGCCGGGCGGTGTCGAGGGAGAGGAGCTCAGGCCAGTTGGGAAGGGTCACGGCCTTTCTATACCCGGCTCCGCCCTTTGCCGAAACGCAAAAAATGCGCTAGATTCGCCGCAGCGGTCACCCCCTCCCCGGATCCCGCGCGCGATGGCATCCGAATACAACTGGCATCCCGGCCCCCCCGGCAAGTCCGTCTTCAAGGTCGAAACCCACAACATCGGCTGGTGGGTGCTGCTCGCCATCCTCGTCTCCGTGCT
>CAYMMC010000338.1:0-4248 GCA_964391125.1 uncultured Akkermansia sp. | reverse complement strand
CTGCAGGAGCAATACACCCGGTCCGGGGAACTCGACAAGGCGCTCGTCGTCAGGAAGGAAATGCAGAAGGAGAGCGCCGCCGCGGAGGGCGACAAGCCCCCGCTCACGACAAGGAGCCTGGGCGGAACGGAATGGCAATGGGGCTCGGGAGGAGTCCTCAAGCTCGAGCGAGGGGGCAAGGCCACCCACAGCGCGTGGGGGGCGCCCGGATCGTGGAAGCGGATCGACGACCTCTCCATCGCCCTGCAACGCCCCGGCGGAGGCCCGCCGATGACGGCCGCCGTCTCCGACGAGGAACTGACGAGCGCGGTCATCACATCGCACGTCGTCGCCTCGACGACTCTCACGAGGATCGCGGAGTAGCGGGTTCCCCTTGCCGGTTTCCCTCCCCCCTTGGGGAACCCTTCTGCGCTCACGCCCCGCCCGTCCCCTTCGGCAGTTCCGGCGGCACGGCGGCCTTCGGCTTCCGTCGGCCCTTCTTGAAATGGCCTCCCCGCGAGGAGTTGCGCCATCCCAGCCGCAGCCAGCGCACCAGGGCGGCGGCGAGCCAGAGGGCCCAGAGCAGCATGGCGAGGCGATACCACCAGACCGAGACCGAGACGAAGCCGGGCTGGGGAAGCTCGGCGTCGGCGCGGGGCGCGTACCAGGCCAGCCGCGAGGCCGTCGAGCCGTTCCCGGCGATGTACATCTCGGGGTCGCCGAGGAGGCCCTCCGAGGCGATCCCCACGAAGATGCCCAGGGAGGCCAGGGTCAGAAGGATCAGTCCGATCTGGCAGAGGTTGTAGGCCCAGGAGGGAAGCCGTTGGAATCCCTCCGTCCCCCGCCAGCGGACGAAGAAAAGCCAGGCGACGACCGCCAGGGCGAAGGCCGCCGGCACTTGGGTGAGCCCGAGGGAAAGGAGGAGCCACTCGGGCAGGCGCAGGGGCGAATCGGGCAGGCGGGAGAGCACGACGGCGGCGACGAGGGCGAAGGCGAGGATGCCCCAGAGGCGGAAGGCGGGCCCCTGCTGCGGTCCCTCGGACCAGAGCAGCCAGCGGTCGCGGGACGGGCGGACCACGGTGGAGACGTTGGCGGCCTCCACGGGCAGGGCGACGGAATCGACGCGGGTCCAGGCCGACTCCTCGCTGGGCAGACGCCATTCCACGGCGAGGCCCTGCGGGCCGGGCCTGAGGGGGACTACCAGGGCCTCGCCGTCCTTCCGCACCGGGATGGGGCGGTCGTCGTGGGTCAGCGAGGTCACTTCGGCGCCGGCGGGCAGGCGGATGGGAAACTCCTCGCCCAGGCTGGTGCGGAGGGAGAGCTTCAGCGTCGCGGAGCGCTGGCGGCGTCCCGGATTGAGGACGTGCTCGGCGGAATCGATCGTGACCACGGCGCCCTCGACCGCCTCGGGCCGCGAGACCGAGAGGGTCGCGCTCTCGCCGGGCCAGGGTTGCCAGAGAGGGGCGAGCTGCCCTTCGAGGTTCTCGAAGACGGGCGCGAGCCCGGCGAAGCCCACGTTCCACACCGACGAGGCGACGAGACGCCATTGCTCGGCCCAGGTGTCCGATTCGCGGGCGGCGAGGGTCAGCTCGTTCGCGGGCGCCAGCTCGCCTTCCCAGGAGGCCTCGGTCGCGCCGGGTGCGAGCCGGACTTCGATCGCCCCATCCGCGACGCTGCGCCCCTGGCTGACGACCTTCTCGCCGGCGAGCAGCGGCACGCGGATTGCGGCGGCCCGGCCCGTCGGGGAGAGGCGTCGAACCGTGGTGCGGACTCGCCAGACGAGGCCCAGCTCGATCTGCCGCTCGACGAGCAGGGCGTGCCGGGTGTCGGGCCGGTCGTAGGTCGCGGCGGCGGCCTCCTCGCGGCGGATGCGGGCGAAGAGGAGCTGGTCCTCCGCCGTGCCGTCGGGCCGCAGGCCGCTGACGGTCCATCCCTCGGCGGCCACGGAGACCCGGCGCGGCTTGAGGGGAAAGCCCCATTCCCATTCCCCGAGGTCGCGGAGGCGGCCCCGCACGACGAGAGTGTGGAGGCCGGTCTCGGGAAGCAGGGTCCAGAGCTGCCCGTCGCGGCGCAGCAGAGGCGCGTCACCGCCCCCGTCGAAGCCGGCCTCCGTCGGCACGAGGGCGGCGAGGGGCAGCGGGACCGGCGCCGCGGTGCGCGCGGCGGCGTGGTAGACGAGGACCAGGGCGAAGGCCTCGCCTTCGAGCTCGAGATCGGCCGAGGCGAGGTCGGCGGCGCCGGGGAAGGCGTCGGAGGTCTCGGTGAGGCGGCTCTTCAACTCGTCGAGCAGGTCCTGCCCCGGGAATTGGGCCTGGGCTGGTCCCGCGAGGGCGACGAGAATCGTCCCTGACAAGGCCACCAACGCCGCCGTCGGCGTCGGCGCGGGCGGGGCATCGGAGGCCTCCTCGCCCTTCGGTTCGGGAGGCGCCGCCTCCTTCCGTTTCCGCGTCAGGAGCAGCGCGGCGAGCAGAACGAGGCACAGCGTCCGCGCCACTCCGAGGGGGCGCGAAAGGGCGGGCGGGATGAGGATGGGCCGCACCGTCTGCGAGCTGGAGACGGGGCCGTCCCAGCCGAAGGTGACGGTGCGCCAGCTCCAGGTCGGCACGCCGGGCCCCGTCTGGATGGCGGCCTTGGGGTCGGCCTTGAGGTTTTCGGCATCTTTGGCGAAGAGCTTTTTCGAGCTCGGTTGTGGGCCGGAAGCGGCGCCCCTCATGTAGGATACGCCATCGGCTGCCTGTTCCAGCGCGACGGCGGCCCTTGGCGCTCCTTCGAGGTAGCTGCCGCCCCTCCCGGAGCCGCCGGAGACCCGCTCCAACTGCGGAAAGATCGCCGACTGGATCTGCCGCGCCGCGAAGGGCGCGAGGGAAAGCAGCAGGATCGCCGCGGCCGCCCATTTCCCGGCGTTCGCGACGTTCCGCCAGCGCCCCGGCGGAAGCACGGCGACGAGGGCGACGGGCAGGAGGAGGATCAGCCAGGAGAAGCGCGGCGCCCCCGGTTCGTGGTAGGCCAGGCCGAAGGCGGCGAAGGCGAGCAGGCCCGCGAGGAAGCCGCGCAGACGGAAGACGGCGAGGGTGAAGAGAAGCAGCAGGAAGAGATCGAGGAGCGACCAGGAGGTGAGCCAGTCGCCCTGCGAGTAGTCGGCTCCCGGCAAGGCGAAGAGCCGGTAGCCGGGCGGCAGGTGCAGGGTCGCGGCGAGCCGCTCCGCGTCGGCCCGCCAGCCGGTGGCGGGCAGGCGGCTGCCGAACTCGATGCGGCCGGTCGCGATGGCGTCGAGCTGCGGGCTGCGCACCTCGAATCCCGGTGCCCCGCTCTCGGGGTGGTGGGTGATGAGCTGGGGCGCACCGCCCACGACGACCGATCCCAGCAGATGCCCCTCGGCCACGTCGAAGCGGCGGATCTCCCGCAGCGGGCCGGTGAGGCGGTCCTGGAACGTCAGCGCCCGCCCGTCCTCGTCGAGCCAGAGGGATCGCTGGATCGCCACCGGCGCCGCCCCGCGCTCGCCCGGACCGCGGACCCGCTCGACGAGCTGGAAGGAGCCGTCCGTCTCCCAGCGGTAGACCGGCAGGGAGCGCCATTCCTCCGGCGCCTGCGTCTGCGCCACGTCGATCTGGGGCAGCCCGACGATCTCGGCCTGGCGGAACTCGGGCCGGGCACGGAAGGCGAGGGCCTGGTCCTCCACCGCCGGGGTCGCTCCCTCGGCAAAGGCGACCGATGTCGGCGGATCGGTGCGGAAGGCGCGCAGGACGAGGGTCCAGCGCCCCGCGCGGAGCTGGCCCTTCAGCAGGCCCGCCTCGTCGATGGCGAGCGGCAGGGGCGAGTCCACCGAGGCGAGCTGCCAGCCTGCGGGCAGGACCGTGCCGAGGCCTTCCTCGCGGCTTTTGCCCGCCACGATCAGCTCGATCCGCGTCTCGAACCAGAGGGGGACGCCGTCCTCCAGCAGCGAGTGGACCTTGATGGAGAGAAAGTCCTCGTCGACCGGCTCGGCCGAGGCCTGGCGCTGGAGCCAGAGGGTTCCGTCCGCGTCCCAGGAGGGTGCGGTCTGGGCCTGTCCGTTCACCCTCAGGGCGAGCAGGCCGATTTCCGGAGGCAGTTGGATCTGCTGGGGCAGCTCCGGCCAGGCGAAGCTCCCCGAAACGGTGTGCTTGCCGGGGCCGAGACGGATCGCAGGCCGCCCCCCGCGCTCCAGCACGGGCACGGCCTCGCCGTCGAGCGCCGCCGCCGTAGGCCAATGGGCCGGGCCTCCCGGCAGGGCCAGCCAGGCCTCGGAGA
>CAYMMC010000337.1:0-4252 GCA_964391125.1 uncultured Akkermansia sp. | reverse complement strand
TCGCCGAAGCGGGCGCGGTCCACCGTCGACGAAGCGCCGATCTCGACGTCGTCGCCGATCCGGACGATCCCGAGCTGCTCGATCTTGCGGTGGCGACCGTCGACGAGCTCGAAGCCGAAGCCGTCGGCGCCGATCACGACGCCGGGATGGAGGATGACGCGGTCGCCCACGATGCAGCCGTGGCAGACCGTCGCGTTCGGGGCGACGACGCAGTCCTCGCCGATCTCGACCCCCTCGCCCAGGACCGCTCCGGCGCCGATGCGGCTGCCCCGGCCGATCTTGGCGCCGCGCTGCACGGTGGCGTTCGGACCGACCGACACCGCCGCAGGGTCGAGCGTCGCCTCGGGGTGGACGAAGGCGCTCTCGCAGACTCCCGGCACGAAGGGGGGCGGCGAGGCGCCGTAGGCCCGCACGATCTGGTCGAAGGCGAGCACCGGGTTGGAGACGCGCACCAGCGCCCCGGCCCCGGGGGCCTCGGCTTCCGCGTCGGCGAGAAGAACGAGACCGGCCCGGGTGCGCCGCAGCGCGTCGCGGTACTTCGAGTTGCCGTAGAAGCTGACGCAGGAGCCGTCCGCCTGCTCCAGATCGGCGAAGTTGCCCAAAGGGTGGGAGGGCTCGCCCCGGAGCAGCTCTCCCGAGACCATCGCCGCGATCTCTCCGACCGTGGTGTTCATCGGATCGGGGAAATTCCCTCCCAAGCGATCGAACCTCGCCGGGAGAGGGTTCCTCAGTTCGACTCCGCCGCCGGCCTCGCCCCGGCCGGGGCCTCGGCGTTGAGGGTGGCGACGACCTCGGCGGTGAGGTCCTTCACGTTGGGCGAAGTGTAGAGGATCGCCTTGTTCGCCTTGGGAAGGAAGGATTTGTCGAAGACGAGGTCGAGCCCCTGCGCCTGAACGATGGAGTCGACCGTCTTCTTGATCTCCTCCACGAGGGTCGCCTCCATCTCCTGCCGCGCGGTCATGACCTCGGCGGAGTATTTCCGCTGGGCGTCCGAAATTTCCTTGCCCTTCGCGTTGCGCTCCTGGAACAGAGCCTGGAGCTTCTCGAGCGCGTCCTTCCGCTTCGCTTCCGCGAGGGCGGTGTCCTTGTAGACCGTGTCGAGCTCCGCCATCTGGTTGGTCATCTGCTGGTAGGCGGCCTGGCGCTCGTCGAGATTCTTGCGCTTCTCGTCGGCGAGATCGTTGATCTGCTTCACCTGGATGTCGGTCTTGTAGTACTGGTTCAGGGCCTCCTGCATGTCGACCACGGCGATCTTCAGCTCCTGGGCTTGGACCGCCGGAGCGGCGAGGGACAGGACGATGGAGGCAAGCAGGAAGGGCAGGTGGCGTTTCATGGGGGTGATGATGGAAAGTGCGGTCGCGGAAGGCGTCGGCCCCCGACCGTTCCAGCCGGGGCGGCTTTGATCAAACGAGGGGAGGTCGGGGATTCTTAGAGAAACTCCACACGGCTTCCCGTCGGATCAGAACGTGGCTCCCATCGTGAACTGGAAGCGCCCTCCGTCGTCGTCGTTGAACGTGTCGCTCTGCAGAGGGAAGGCGTAGTCGAGGCGCACCGGGGCGCTGCCGAGGATGAAGAGGCGGAGGCCGATGCCCCAGTCGGAGTTGACCCCGCCGCCGACCGAGCCGAGCGGACCGTCGCTGACCTCGCCGACGTCGTAGAAGGTGGCGAAGCGGATCTTCTCGACGACGGGCACGGTGACTTCCGCCGTGCCGTACCAGGAGGTCCTGCCGCCGAGCACCTCCCCGCTGACGGGATCGCGCGGACCGACGTCGCGGTAGTCGAAGCCCCGCAGCGTGTTGGCGCCCCCGAGGAAGTGGCGGGTGAAGAGGTGGTCGCCGTCGGCGGAGTGGTTGAACTCTCCGTTCAGGCTGATGATGATGTCTCCCGGAAGGGTGAAGTACTGCGCCCCGCCGATCGTCGCGATGGTGTCGTCGACGTCTCCGCCGAGACCGACGAACTCGAAGCCGGCCGAGACCTTGTGCCCTTCGCGGGGCAGGAAGACGTTGTCGCGGGTGTCGCGCACGACGCTCGCCCCGACCGAGCTTTTGACGAACTCGCCCTCTTCCGCGATGAAGGCGGGCGAGGCGTTCGACTCGGCCTCGATCTCGATCTTCTCGATGCGGTAGTCGCCGACCACGTAGGTGTGCTCGCCGACGGACTTCCGCAGCGAGAAGGACGCGCCGTAGTTGGTCTGGTCGTACTGGTCGCTGAGGAAGAGGAGATCTCGGTAGTAGGCCTCGGTGGTGAAGGCGAGCCGCTGCCCCAGGAACCAGGGCTCGGTGATGGAGACGCTCACGTCCTTGCGCTCGGAACCGGCGCGGACGGCGAAGCGGAAGCGCTGGCCCCCGCCGCTCATCCTCGGCCAGTCGAAGAGGTCGAAGTTGGACTGCGTGACCTCGAAGAAGCCGGTGAGGTTGTCGATGGAGCTGAAGCCCGCCCCGAAGTTGATCGTGCCGGTCGGCTTCTCGACCACGCGGATGAGCAGGTCCTTCTCGTCGATGTAGCTGGTGTCCACCGGCATGACCTCGACGCTGGAGAAGTAGTTCATGTTCTCGAGGCGGCGCTGGGTCACGTCGGTCTTGGTCGTGTCGTAGAGCTGCCCCGGCATGAGCGGAAGCTCGCGGCGGATGACGTGGTCCTTGGTCTTGTCGTTGCCCTCGATGTGGACTTGGCCGACTTTGTAGGCGCGGCCCTCGGTCACGTCGAGGACGACGCGGACCCCGCCGCTGCCGGCGTCGTCGAGGCGGGGCGCCACCCGGGCCTCGGCATAGCCGCGGGCACCGTACTGGTCGGTGATCAGCTTGATGTCGTCCTTGAGCTTGTTGCCCGCGAAGGTGCTGCCCGCCTCGGTCTTGAGGAAGGGGAGGACGTCCCGCTGCATGTCGAGGACGGTCACCCCGTTCACGCCGATGCTGTCCACCGTGTAGGTCTGGCCCTCGTCGATGGTGAAGACGACGTCGACGTGCTTGGCGTCCACCCGCATGCGGGAGACGTTGGCGACGCGGGCGTTGAGGTAGCCGTTGTCGCGGTAGAAGTCCTCGATCGCGCGGACGTCCTGGGCCAGGGTTTCGGGGTCGGTCGAGCCCGACTTGCTGAAGATGCTCGTGATCCCCTTCTCCTTCTGGCTCATCTGCTCCTTGAGCTTGGACGAGGGGAAGGCGCTGTTTCCGACGAACTCGATGTTCCGGAGGACGCCCTGGGTGCCCTCGTCGATGGTGAAGACCACGGTCGAGTAGCCTTCCGCCGAGGGAGCGCCGATGGCGTAGGTCACCGTCGCCTCGGAGAAGCCCTTCTTCCGGTACATCTCCTGGATCTCCTCGCGGGCCGTCCGGAGGACGGAGTCGTCGATGGGCCGGTTGACCTTCAGATCGACCTTCTTGGCCAGCTTCGGCGTGTCGATGATCGTGTTGCCGACGAACTCGACCCCGCCGTAGACCGCCCGGGTCTGGGCGACGACGATCAGGGCGACGCCGCCGGAGACCTGCTCCGCGAGGATGCGGACGTTCTCGACGTCGCCGCTGGCGTAGAGGCTTTTCACGTCCTCGTCGACCTGGGTCATGGAGAGCTTGTCCCCGACCCGGGTGGACATGTGGGAGAGGATGCGGTCGGGCGCCACCGTCTGGTTGCCCACGTATTGGACGTCGATGGACCGCACCGTCGCGCCCTCCTGGGCGAGAAGTCCGCCGGGACCCGCCAGCGAGAGGGCAAGCCCGCACACCATCGGGAGGAGCGTGCGGAGGAGAGGGCGGCGTCGAGCGGTTCTCGGGAAATTCATTGGCGCTGGAGTCTGTTCCGGTGCGGGAGGAATGTGTTCGTGCTGCCTCCGGCAAGGAGCGCTGGAACAAACCCACTTAGATAAAAGCGCAACGCTCTCCGTCAAGTTGGAATTTGCTCTGGACGCCGATGCGGAAGGGCGGGAGTCGAACGCAACTAAACGTCCGAATCCCGCGTTCCGCAATCGATTATCGCAAATCCAAGGAGGCGCAAGCATAAACCCATCGACTTTTATAATTTTTAGGCGATCTTGACTTTTTCTTTAATTTGATTTGTTGAATCCCTTAACCGCTTGCGATCCGTGCCATCCCCCTCCCCCAGCGATCCGTCCGGGCAACCGGCGCGGGAGTTCGAGCAGAGCCTGCGGCCGCCGGACTTCGAGGAGTTCTGCGGACAGGCGAAGGTGAAGGAGCGCCTCATGCTGATGGTCGAGGCGGCGAAGGTCCGCGGCGACGTCCTCGACCACGTCCTTCTCTGC
>CAYMMC010000336.1:0-4253 GCA_964391125.1 uncultured Akkermansia sp. | reverse complement strand
CACTTGGTATGAGGACAAATCCGCCGAGACCTGGCAACTGCGGCGGAACGGAAAAGCGGTGCCGCTGGCCATCCGGTATTTGGGCTGCTCGCAGCGCGAAGGCCATTTCGAGTTGAGTTGGGAGCTCCGCCACGAGGCCGGGACGCTCACGCTGGTGGAACGCATCCCGATGGCCGCCGCGCCAGACGAGGAGCGGGCGGTGCGCGAACTCCGCGCGGAATCCCTCGCCGCGGACGAGGCCCTCCTCCTCCCGCTCCCGGCGCGGGAGCCCTGGAAATTGACCCACCGGGGCCACGGCGTCCCGGCGCTCACTGGCAAGGGGTGGCATCGTCTGACCCTCCCATGAAGTTTTCCCGCATGCTTTGCCTCTTGCTCCTGTTCGGAACGGGTCGGACCCCGCTCCCTGCCGACGAGCCATCCCGGACGCTCGACCTCCCCGCCCGGGCGATTTTTTCCAAGGGGCCGAACGAGTGGAACGGCGAGGTGTTGGAAATCACACGCGGACGCGGTGCCATCGTCGGCTGGTATGTCTCCGCCTTGCGGGAGGAGGAGGTCACCGTCTCCATCGAGTACGAGTGCGCCAAACCACTGAATCAGGACTACCAGCTCTCCTTCGATGGGGTGGACCGCTTCTGGGAGGTGCCGGTCACGCCCGGGGGCGAATGGAGCCGGGTGGAAGTCGGCACCTACCACCTGCGCGCGGGTCTGCCGGTACTGGTGCAGTTGGTGCCGCCATCGGGGGTCAAATACGGGCATCCCCTGCGGTTCCGGAAGCTGATCCTGGAAGGCGAAACAGCGGGCAACCTTTCCCTCATCGAGACGCCGAAGGAACCCGACGCGCCGGACGCCTCGCCCGGGTTCGGCCAAAAACTCGCCGCATTGCATCCCGCCCTCGAGGCCCGGGATCTGCGGGGCGAGGCGGAAACCCTGCGCATCAGCGGCATGGCGATGCGCGGTCCGCGCGAGTTGCTCTTCACGACTTGGGAAGGCGACTTGTTTTCCCTCGATCTCGACGCTTTGCCCGAGCAAGGGCCCCCGCCCTTTCGCCGCATCGCGCGGGGTTTGTCCGAACCGATGGGGCTGGCCGTTTCCGACGGACGCCTTTTCGTGACGGAGAAGAACGAGGCCACCGAGCTGCTCGACGAGGACGGCGACGGCCTCTTCGAGACCTATCGCTGCCTCTCCCACGACTGGCCCTGCACGATGGACTGGCACGAATACCTCTTCGGGGCGGTGGTCCGGGATTCGCGGCTCTACTTCTCCTCCAGCGTGGCGATGGGTACGCGGGACAAGGACAACCGCCAGGCCCACCTGCGGGGCAGCGTCGTCGCGGTGCATGTGGACACGGGGGAGACGGAGATCCTGGCCGGGGGGCTGCGCACGCCGGACGGCATCGGTCGCGGCCCGCGCGGCTCGCTCCTCGTCACCGACAACCAAGGCGAATGGCTGCCGGCCAACAAGCTCATCCAGGTGCAGCCCGAGGCCTTCTATCAGTTTCGCAGCCGGGAGCCGTGGCATCCCTTCGACCGTCCGCGGGCCACGCCGCCCGCCGTCTGGCTGCCGCAGGGCGAGATCGCCGCCTCGCCCACGGAGCCCATTCTCCTGCCGGAGACCTGGGGACCCTACGCCGGGCAAGTCGTCTTCGGCGACGCCACCTTCGGCGGCTTGCAGCGCGTCTTTTTGGAGGAGGTCGACGGCGTCCTGCAGGGAACGGCCTTCCCGTTTTCGCAGGGTTTCCGCCATCTCCTGCATCGCTTCGCGTTCACGGAGGATGGCGATCTCTACGCCGGCGGCATCGCGCGCGGCAACGACAAGGAGTTCATTCATCGCGTCAGTGGTCTCACGCGCATTCGCTACACGGGGAAGGAAGTCTTTGAACCTCTCGCGGCGCGGCTGAAAACGAATGGATTGGAAATCGAGTTCACCCTGCCTTTGGCGGAAGGCAGCGGCTGGAATCCGGCGGGCTACCATGTCGAACAGTGGGGATACCAGGCCACCCAGACCTACGGCGGCAACAAAGTGCGCCATCGTCTCGCCGAGGTGCGCTCCGCCACCGTCTCGGCGGATCGCCGCCGTGTCTTTCTGGAACTGCCCGGGCTGATCCCCGGCGAAGTCCTCCATGTGCGCCTTCCGGAAACGCTTCCCTCGGCCAGCGGACAAGCGCTCTGGTCGGGCGAGCTCTGGTCCACCGTCAACCGCATCCCGCAAGGCCGCCCCGGCCGCGTGGAGGCGGCTCCTCCCGGCGTCTTGGCGAACACCGCGCCGTTTTTCCGTTTCTCGACCGGCGACGCCGGACGCGTCCTCTTTCAAAACTTCTGCTCCGCCTGCCACAGCCTCGACGACGTCCCCCTCACCGGCCCCAACCTTCGCGGCATCGCCGGATCCAAACGCCGGGTGCGCGACAAGCCCGACGGCGCGCTCCGCGAGATCGAAGCCGACGCCGCCTATCTCCGCCAATCCATCCTCGATCCCAACGCCCTCCTCGTGGACGGCTATCCGGAAAATCTCATGCCGCCGATCGGCGCGATCTTCACCGAAGCGCAGGTCGAGGCCCTCGTGGACTACCTCCTCAACGCCAGCCAAGCCGAATGAACCGAACCATGAATCGCAAAGCCACGCTCATCGCCCTCGTCTCTCTCGTCGCCCTCTTTCCCTTGCTCGCAAGCGGGCTGGATCCCGCCGAAAAACGTCTCGGTTTCACCGCCCTCTCCGACGGCAAGAGCTTCGACGGCTGGAAGCACGCCGGCAACTGGGAGATCCAGGACGGAGCCTTCGCCCGGGTGCGGGGCAAGGGTTCGCTGACCTACGAGGCGCAACCCGTGCCGGACGACTTCGAGCTGCGCTTCGAATGGAAAGTCTCGGCACTCTGCAACAGCGGCGTCTATTACCGCCCGGGACAGGTCGAGTATCAGGTGCTCGACGACGCCCATCCGGTGTATGGCGAGAACCCGCGTCAGTCGGCCGCCGCCCTCTTCTTCTGCATGGGCCCCAGCAAGCGCGCCACCCGAACGGTGGGCGAATGGAACAGCGCGCGCATCCTTTGCAAAGGCAGCGTGATCGAGCACTGGCTCAATGGGGAGCGCGTCATCTCCTTCGACTACACCGACCCGAAGTGGGCGAAGGAAGTCGAGCTCCTGGGCATCCGCGGCGGCGATCTGACCGGGCGCGGCGGCACCCTTTCGCTTCAGGACCACGGCCAGGACGTGTGGTTCCGCAATCTGCGGATGCGCACGATTCCCGCGGACGAAGCGCTCGTCCCCGATCCGAATTTCAAGCCCTTGCCCGTGACCGGTGCCGCGCTGGAAAAGGAGCAGGCCCGCGTCCGGAGCATGTTGGAGAAAGCCAAGCGGCAACAACCTGCGAAGTAGGCCGGCTCCGCCGGGGAGACGGTCGAACTTCGGGCGATCCGGCAGTCCCCGTCGGGGGTAGGGCCGCGCGGCCCGCGCACCGATCGGTCGTCCCCACGACCTTCGTTCCCCGAGCGGGCCGCTCGGGGCTACCCTTGAATCTCTACGGATTACATTCCCCGCTGCTTGCAGCGATTGGAGGACTTTTTCACGGATCGATTCCTCGATCCGCGCAGGGCCAAGTCCGCGCCGCGATGGACGCGGCGGCTCATCGTCAAAAAGCCGTCGAGCTCCTCGTGGCGGGAGGCCTGCGGTTCTGGCAGGCTTGGCTCCGTCCCGGCACCGTCGCCGAGGAGGATCGAGGGGGCGGGCGGGCTTCTCCTTGGACGAGCCGCTGAGCGGCGCGCTCGCGAAGTCGCCGCGCCCTACCACTGCAACTGCCGCACGACGTCGACGAACTCGGCGCGCCAGCCTTCGGGATCGGGGCCTTTCGCGGCCTTGGCGAGCTCGATCACTTGTCGCAGCCCGGCTCCGCCAAGTCCGTCCTGCTCCCGCAGGATCATGCCGAAGAGGGCCACGGCGGCGGCGAAACGGAAATCGTCCGACGCCTCCCCTCCGCTCGCAGCGCCGGACGTGATCGCCTCGGTCATCAGCACCGATTCGTCGCGGTCCGGCTGCTTGTAGCGCAGTTTCAGGAGCGCCAGCTCGTCGCTGGGAACCAGCTCGGCCGCCGTCGGCTCGGGCGCGGGCTTCGGTTTCTGGTAGCGCAGTTCGGGAACGGCGGATGGGGGTGGGACGGCCCCCTGGGGGACGATCTCGTAGAGGGCGGTGACGGTGTGGCCCGCGCCGACCTCGCCGGCATCGACTTCGTCGTTGGCGAAATCCTCGTCCTCGAGGCGGCGGTTC
>CAYMMC010000335.1:0-4259 GCA_964391125.1 uncultured Akkermansia sp. | reverse complement strand
GGACACCCGCATCACCCTTCGCCTTTCCAACGTTCCCTTGGCCGAGGCCCTTCGCTACACCACCTCCCTGGCGCAGCTGAAGTACAAGGTCGAGCCCTTCGCGGTGAAGGTGGTCCCGCTCTCCCAACCGGACGCGGACATGTTCACCAACGTCTACGTCGTTCCCCCGACCTTCCTCTCCACGGACGCCGGCGGCGGCGGTGGCGGCGGTGCCGCCGCGACGGACCCCTTCTCCACGGCCCCGGCCGCCGGCACCGGTGCCGGCGCGGGAGCGAGGCGGGGGGCCAAGGAGATCCTCGAAAGCGCCGGGATTACGTTCGTCGCCGGGGCCAGCGCGATCTACAACGCGTCCACCTCCCAGTTGATCGTCCGCAACACCCAGGATCAGATGGAGCTGGTCGAGGCCTACATCGAGTCCATCGTCCAGGGCGTCGAGAAGCAGATCTACATCACCTCGCGCTTCGTGGAGATCAGCGAGGAGGACAACAGCGAGCTGGGCTTCGACTGGCTCCTCGGCCCCTTCAACTTCGGCTCCACCCCCCGCGTCTTCGGGGCCGGCGGAACGGTGGGCAACCAGGTCGGGGCGGGGAATCCGCTCGACTACAGCTTCGTCAATCCCGGCACCCAGCTCCCCGTCGGCATCAACAACTTGACCGCCGGGCTGCGCTCGGGCTCCCGGGCGATCGACAGCAACTCCATCGATGCGCTCATCTCCGAGGCGGCCGGCACCGCAGGGGGCTCCTCGATGATGGCCCCGGCGGTCTTCGGCATCGCCGGCGTGTTCACCGACCCGCAGTTCCAGGTGATGATCCGGGCGCTCGACCAGAAGAAGGGGGTCGACCTCCTCTCGGCACCCTCGGTGATGGCCCGCAGCGGCCAGCGCGCCAAGGTCGAGGTGATCCGCGAATTCATCTACCCCACGGAATACGATCCGCCGGAAATCCCTAACCAGTTCGGTGGTGGCAATGGCGACGGTGGAGTCGTCTTCTCCGGCGGTTTCCCGGTCACCCCGGCGACGCCGACCGCCTTTGAAACACGCAACACGGGAGTGACTCTGGAAGTGGACCCGGTGCTTGGCGCCGACCAGTTCACGATCGATCTGAACCTCGCCCCCGAAGTCGTCGAGTTCGATGGCTTCATCAACTACGGCAGTCCGATCATGTCCTCCTCGGTCAATGCGTTGGGGCTCGTCACTCCGATCACGGTGACCGAGAACCGCATCGAGATGCCGGTCTTCAACACGCGCAGGGTCTCCACGCAGGTCACGATCTGGGATGGCCAGACCGTCGCCCTCGGCGGTTTGATCCGCGAGGACATCCAGGATATCGAAGACAAGATCCCGATCCTCGGCGATCTGCCGGTGGCCGGGCGTCTCTTCCGCTCCAGCGTGGAGCTCCATCTGAAGCGGAATCTGACGATCTTCGTCACCGCCCAGCTGATGGACCCCGCCGGGATGGCGATCAACGGTCGCATCACCGACGATCCGCTGCCCGAGCCGGCCCCCCGTCCGCCGATCTCCGCGCCCGCCGCCTTTGCCCCCGGGCCGATTCCCTACCAGAAGTGAGGCAGGGAACCCCTGCTGTATGCGAATCGATTGTCGGAAGACGTGGTCCGGGAGGCCCACGTCTTTTCCGTTTCCCGGGGAAGGCATGCTCACGATCGCGGTCACGGGCGGTGTCGCCTGCGGGAAGTCCACCTTCTGCAAGAGCTTCGTCGAGGCCGCCCCTCCGGGCCAGGTGGCCAGCCTGAGCTGCGACGAAGAGGTGAGGCGGATTTCGCGAAGGCCGGAAGTCGTCGAGCGCCTCAACGGACTGGCGGGCCGCTTTGGGCCGTCCCCGTCGCCCGGCGGGGAGCTGGATCGGAGGGCTTTTCGCGAACTCTTGTTTGAAAATTCGGAATTCCGTGGAAAGGTGGAGTCGCTGCTTCACCCCTTGGTTCTCCAGCGGGTGAGGGATTGCGCCGCCGATCTCTCCGGACGCGTCCGGGTGTTTCTAGTCGAGGTGCCATTGCTCTACGAGGTCGACTTTCCGATGGAACGGGACCTCGATGTGGTGGTCGCCGCGTCGGAAGCCGAGCAGATGCGGAGGCTCCTCGAAGGCCGCGGCCTCGCGGCGACCGTGGCTCGACGAATGCTGCGATCCCAGCTGCCGATCGAAAACAAAATCCAACGGGCGGACGTGGCGATCTGGAACGACGGCTGCCACGCCGTCCTCCAGGCTCAAGCCGACCACCTCCTTTCCCGCTGCGAACCCCTTTCATCCCCATGACAGACCCCGCCACCTTGGAGTCCACCGAATCCGACGCCCGCCCCGCCCCCGAGGGGGCGGCCGCCGCGGGGCCTCCGATCCCCGTTCCCGATTCGGTGAACGTGAACGAATTCCAGCGAAAGCCGCTGGCCGACATGCACGCGGTCGCGCAACAACTGGGGCTCCGCGTGGCCGGGATCCGCTCGAAGCATCAGTTGGCCTTCGAGATTCTCCGTTTCTACGGCTCCCGGGGAACCGCGATGGAGGCGGAGGGATTCCTCGACCATTCCGGCGACCAGTATGGATTTCTGCGCTGGCCCGACTTCAGCTTCGCGCCGAACGCCGACGACGTTTCCATCGCCTCGGCCCTCGTCCGCCGTCACGAGCTGAGGACCGGACAGAGGGTCAAATGCCAGGTCCGCGCCCCGCGCGACCGCGAAAAATTCCTGGTAGCCGAATCCGTCCTAGAGGTGGAGGGCGTCCCTGCGGAGGAATGGCGGAGCCCGGCCAGCTTCGACGATCTGAAGGCGATGTTCCCCTCCGAGCGCTTGATTTTGGAAACTCCCGGATCGACGGCGGTATCCCCCCGCGTCATCGACCTCGTCGCCCCTCTCGGGAAAGGGCAGCGCGGGCTGATCGTCGCTCCGCCCAGAGGCGGGAAGACGATCTTGCTGAAGAACATCGCCGTTTCCATCCACCAGAACAATCCAGAGGTCGAGCTGATCGTCCTGCTGCTCGACGAGCGTCCCGAGGAGGTGACGGACTTCCGGGAGACGGTGGCGGCTTCGATCTACAGCTCGACCTTCGACGAGCCCGCCAACCGTCACATCGAGGTCGCCGACATGGTGCTGAACCGGGCGCGCCGCCTCGTCGAAACTGGACGCGACGTCGTCGTGCTGCTCGACAGCCTCACCCGCCTCGCCAGAGCCCACAACTCGGCCCGCCAGTCCGGGAACGGCGGGGGAGGGCGGCAGAAGCGCAACAACGGAGGGGGAGGCGGCCCGATCGGCAGCGGAGGCATCTCGCCGAAGGCCCTGGAGCGATCCCGGCGCTTCTTCGGCGCCGCCAGGAACGTCGAGGAGGGCGGGAGCCTGACCATCCTCGCGACCTGCCTGATCGAAACCGACAGCCGCATGGACGACGTCATCTTCGAGGAGTTCAAGGGCACCGGCAACATGGAGATCACCTTGGACCGGGAGATGGCCGAGTCGCGCATCTTCCCCGCGATCCACCTGCTCAAGAGCGGGACGCGGAAGGACGAGTTGCTCTACCATCCGGACGAGTATCTGCGGATCGGCTCCCTCCGGAAGCAGCTCGTGCAGCGTCCCGCGCCGGAGGCGATGGTCGAACTGCTCAAGGCCATCAAGGCGACCCGCTCCAACACGGAGCTTCTCCTGAGGGGAATCCAGTGAACATGGAGACCATGGAAGAAGCGGGCAGCGATCCCTTCGCGACGGCGTCGGAGACCTACATCGACGAAATCGACGGCTTGCGGAGCTTCATCGGAAGGGTGGAGGAGGGGGGGCGTCTCGAGGCCTGCTCGATCGACACCGAGGCCGACAGCATGCATTCCTACGAGACGAAGCTCTGCCTGATCCAGTTCTCCGTCCCGGACGCGCTCGCCGTCATCGATCCTCTGGCGATCGGGGCGGAGGATCTCGGCGAGTTCGTCCGTTTCGTGGACCGCTTCGACGTGGTTTGGATGCACGGCGCCGACTACGACATCTCCCTTTTCAACAGCACCTTCGGATGGGCGCCGCGCGCCATCCACGACACCCAGGTGGCGGCGAGGCTTCTCGGAGTCGGGAAGTTCGGCCTCGCCAACCTGCTCGAGGAGGAATACGGCGTGAAGCTCTCGAAGCAATCGCAGAAGGCGGATTGGAGCCGGCAGCCCTTGAGCGAAAAGATGCTTGCCTACGCCTACAACGACATCCGCTACCTGATCGACTTGGGGCAACGCTACCATCGGCATCTCGACGAGGTGGGGCGGCGGGAGTGCTTCCTGGAAACGTG
>CAYMMC010000334.1:0-4275 GCA_964391125.1 uncultured Akkermansia sp. | reverse complement strand
ATCACCAAGGACGGCGTCACCGTCGCCAAGGAGATCGAGCTTTCCTGCCCCTACGAGAACATGGGCGCCCAGCTCATCAAGGAAGTCTCCTCGAAGACCTCCGACATCGCCGGCGACGGCACCACCACCGCGACCGTGCTCGCCGAGTCCATCTTCAGCGAAGGCCTCCGCAACGTGACCGCCGGCGCGAACCCCATCAGCCTCCAGCGGGGCATCAACAAGGCCGCCGCCGCCCTCGTCGAGCAGCTCAAGCAGATCTCCACCGAGGTCACCGACGCCAAGGAGATCGCGCAGGTCGCGACCGTCTCCGCCAACTGGGACACCGAGATCGGCAACATCATCGCCGACGCGATGGACAAGGTCGCCAAGGCCCCCACCATCACCGTCGAGGAGGCCAAGGGCATCGACACCACCCTCGACGTCGTCGAAGGGATGCAGTTCGACAAGGGCTACCTCTCGCCCTACATGGTCACCGACACCGAGACCATGACCGTCGATCTCGACAACGCCCTCGTCCTCATCCACGAGAAGAAGGTCTCCAACCTCAAGGACATGCTCCCGCTGCTCGAAAAGGTGGCGCAGAGCGGCAAGCCCCTCCTCATCATCGCCGAGGACGTCGAAGGCGAAGCCCTCGCCACCCTCGTGGTGAACAAGATCCGCGGCACCCTCAACGCCGCCGCCGTCAAGGCGCCGGGCTTCGGCGACCGCCGCAAGGCCATGCTCGAGGACATCGCCATCCTCACCGGCGGCCGCGTCATCACCGAGGATCTCGGCATCAAGCTGGAGAACGTCACCCTTGAGGATCTCGGCAAGGCCAAGTCCATCAAGATCACCAAGGAGGACACCACCATCATCGAAGGCGAAGGCAAGAGCGAGGCCATCAGCGGCCGCGTCTCCCAGATCCGCCGCCAGATCGAGGAGACCACCTCCGACTACGACCGCGAGAAGCTCCAGGAGCGCCTCGCCAAGCTCGCCGGAGGCGTGGCCGTCATCAACGTCGGCGCCGCCACCGAGACCGAGATGAAGGAGAAGAAGGCCCGCGTCGAAGACGCCCTCCACGCCACCCGCGCGGCGGTCGAGGAAGGCATCGTCCCCGGCGGCGGCACCGCCCTCATCCGCGCCCAGGCCAGCCTCGGCGACCTCGGCCTGGCTGGCGACGAAGCCACCGGCGCCGCCATCGTCGCCCGCGCCATCGAGGCGCCCCTCCGCCAGCTCGCCGCCAACGCGGGCCGCGAGGGCGCCCTCATCGTCGAGAAGGTCAAGACCGAGAAGGGCAACGTCGGCTACAACGTCGCCTCCGACAGCTACGAGGATCTCGTCAAGTCCGGCGTGGTCGACCCGACCAAGGTCACCCGCAGCGCGCTTCAGAACGCCGCCTCGATCTCCGGCCTGCTCCTCACCACCGAATGCCTCATCTCCGACATTCCGGAGAAGCAGGAGGCCGGCGGCGAGCACAGCCACGACCACGGGATGGGCGGCATGATGTAAGACCCTCCTCCGTTTCTTTCCGGAGAAACGATTCGAAAGACCGGGCGCGTCGCAAGGCGCGTCCGGTTTTTTTTTTGTTCGAGCCGGACGACGGCGGAGGCGCAACCCGAGGATGGCCCTGGCCGGCCCGGCCGGGGGGGGCGCCTCAGGTCCCGGAGCGCTGGATCCTCGTCACGACGACTTCCCGCGTCTTGCGCTCGATGGAGTAGAGCAGGCCGGGATCGGTCGGATCCCAGGCGAAGGCTTGTCCCGCTGTGCCGACGGGGACCGTGGCCTCCCAGGTCAGTTCTCCCTCCTTTGTCTCCGGCAGGCCCAGCACGTAGAGCTCGCGGGCATCGTGGCCGGAGACGAAGAGCTTGCCTTCCGGTCCGAAGGCGCCCCCGGAGCTGCTCGATCCGCCGAAGCGTTCGATCAGAGCCGCCGGAAAGGCCCAGCTCGCCAGCGGCTTCCAATCCTTGTCGAAGCGGACGACGCGGCTCCGCGCCGGATCGCTGGTCCTGCGATAGTGGGCGAAGCAGGCGAGCCAGCAGTCGCCCTCGGGGACGAGCCAGGTGAGCGAGCCGGGGGGCTCCTCGAACACATGGCGATCGATGTGGGCCATCGTGGCCGTATCCCAAATTTCGAGGGAGCTTTCCTCGGGAAGGTCGGGAAAGTTGGAGTGGGCCACCAGAAGCCGGCCTCCCCGGACGATGCCGGAGTTCAGGTGCTGGACGGGGCCGCCTCGTTCGCCTTCCCAGCTTGCGACGCGCTCGCCGGTGTCCTTGCGGTATTTCCCGATCGCCCGGTTTGCGATCGCGTAGAAGTGTTCGCCGTCGACCGCGGCGCCCTGGAAGGCCTCCGCCGCAGGGAAGCGCCGCAGCTCGACGTGCTGCCAAGCCGTTCCGGCTTCGTCCGCGGCAGCGGAGACGGGGAGGGACCAGGGGAGAAGGGCGAGAATGGCGGCGGGGAGCAGGGGCCTCGGCATGGCGGAAGTCTGGGACGGAATGCTCGCCGTTGCAAGGCCTGCGCCTGGCCGGGAATCCGCCTGCCACGCGTGCGGACTATCCCGTCCGTCCCGCGGCGGCGGCGCGTCTTGCCTCCCCCCATTCCCGCGCGGGATCCCGGCCCGTGGTCCACCGTCTCAGGACCATGCCGAAGGCGCCCAGGATCGCACCGCAGGTGGCGAGGAGCATGTCCTTGTGCGCGTCCCAGACGTCGCCCTGGGTGCCGAGGAAGGCCATGCCCGCCTCGCCGCCGTAGAGAAGGGCGGCGCCCCATTCGGCGAATTCGTAGAGGAGGGAGGTGGCGGCGAGGAAGCAGACGACGAGAAAATGGCTCCAGAAGTCGCGGCGCGGAATCATCGCGAAGTAGAAGGCCTCGCGGCAGGGACGGGCGCAGAGGAGCCCATAGAGGAAGTGGACGAGACGGTCGAAGTGGTTCCGTCCTCCGCTCTCCGGATCGGGCGGGGCCGCCCCCGGCCACAGGGCCAACCAGTCCCGGTAGGGCACTTCGGAGTAGGTGTAGTGGGCCCCCACGGCGTGCAGGGCGAGGAAGAGGAAGGCGAGCAGGTAGGAGGGCTTCGAGAAGACGAACCAGCGCCCTGTGACGACGAGGATGGCCAGTCCGGCGGCGACGGCGACGTGCTCCATCCACCAGTCGGTGGGATGGAGCGGCTCGATCCCGGAGAGGACGGTGAGGAGCAGATAGGCGGCGCCCAGCCACAGGAGAAAGCGCCCGTGGCCGGGGGGCAGGGCGACGGAGGACGGGGTGGGGGAGCGACGGCCCATGCCGGTCCGGGCGGAGCTATTCGGTGCGCTTCTTGAGATGCTCGTCGAAGAAGCCAAGCACGAGGGGACGCAGGTCGCGTTGCTTCGGCTGCAAATGGAAGCTGTGGGGCGCTCCCGGGACGATCACCAGTTCATGCTCCACTCCCGCCCGCGCCAGCGCGTCCGCGAGAGCCTGCGAGTCGGCCACCGCGACCGTCTTGTCCTCCGTGCCGTGGAGGATGAGGACGGGCGGGTCCCCGGCGTCCACGTGGGTCAGCGGAGAGGCCTGGCGATACAGCTCTGGCGCTTCCGCCCTGCTCTTTCGAAACATGGACAGGTCCCGCTGCCCGAACCAAAGGACCGGGCCGTAGAGGTTCACGGCGCAGCTCACCCGGGTGCTGCCCTCGCCGGGCGGGTCCAGTTCCGGACCGGCGAGCGCGAGCATGGCGGCGAGATGTCCGCCGGCGGAGCCGCCGATCGTCCCGATGCGCTCGGGATCCACCCGCAGGCGGGCCGCGTTCGCCCGCAGCCAGCGCACCGCCTGCTTGCAGTCGTGGAGATTCTGCGGCCAGGTCGCCGCCTCGCCTCCCTTTTCGGCGAGCAGGTAGTTGATGCTCATGCCGACGTAGCCGTTCGAGGCGAGGGTGGTGCCGATGTTGATCTCTCGCGCCGCGCGCTTGTCGCCGCCCGTCCATCCGCCTCCGTGGATGATGACGACGGCGGGGAAGAGCCGCCCGTCCTCTGCTTCCGCCGGGAGGTAGAGATCGGCCTTCTCGGCCCGGTCCGGCCCTAGAAAGTCAACGTCGTGCTCCGTCCTGACCCCGTCCGCGCACAATTTGGATGGGGGGACGAGGCAGAGGAGCCCAAGCAGGACGAGGCGAGCGGCGGTGGTCTTCATGGGGGGATGCTTGCCTCCAGAATCCGGAAGCCGAGGCCCGGGGGCAATCCAAAAGAAGGGCCGATTTGCGCCTCGGGACCCCGCAGCGGGGAGGACGGGGAAGCCCCGGTTGCGGAATGGGAAAGATGAAGGCGGAAAAGCCAG
>CAYMMC010000333.1:0-4280 GCA_964391125.1 uncultured Akkermansia sp. | reverse complement strand
GGGCCGCGCGGCCGACCGGACATCTCCGCGACCTTCGTTCCCCGAGCGGGCCGCTCGGGGCTACCCTTGAAGCCTGCGGCGGTGCGCGGGGGGATGATGGAATGGGTGGGAAAGGCCTTCGAGGTCTCCCGAGGAACGAGGTCGCAGGCCGCTTCGGGCGGCTCCGATCCCCAAAGCTCCGGTTCTGCCGGAGGCATCTCATTCGAGCCACTTCTCCAGGAAGCGGTAGGATTCCTCCCGCACGTCCGGCGGGAAGTCGTGGCCGTCGTCGGGGTAGGCGATGCGCAGCTTCTCCGGCACGCCGTGCAGCTCGTAGATGCGCCGCGCCTGGGGGGCGGCCTTCTCGACGCCGCGCCAGTCGAAGTTGCCGTCGTGCAGGGGCGAGTTCGAGAAGAAGGCGGCGGGGGCGAGGGCGGCGACCAGCTCGTAGAAGTCGAAGGGGACCTTGCCGGGGTCGAGTCCGTAGCGGTCGCGGATCGCGGGGAGGTAGCGGTCGCTCGTCCAGCCCTTCAGATCGCCGCCGTAGTAGTCGTGGAAGGGCGTCCAGCCGCAGCTCGAGACGACCGCCTTGACCCGTCGGTCGAAGACGCCGAGGAAGATGGCGTTGTGCCCGCCCAGGGAATGGCCGATGGCCGCGATTCTCTCCGGGTCCACTTCGGACCGGGAAAGCAGCAGATCGACGCAGCGCATGTGGTTCCAGATCCCCTTCATCGCGCCCGACTCGTAGCGGTCGGCGGCGAAGTCGTAGTCCTTGTAGCCGCCGAAGGAGAGGTAGTCCGGCGCCACGACGACGTGGCCGCGCTCGGCCAGCTCCTTGGCGTAGGCGCGGTTGGGGCGCTCGCCCTGGCCGTCGGCGATCCCCTTGCCGATGGCGTGGGTGGGATGGAGGGCGACGATGCCGATGCGGGATGCGTCCGCAGCGGCGCCCTTGGGCAGGTAGAGGTAGGCGGGGGTGCGGTCGCCGGGTTCCGAGGCGAAGGCGATGGTCTCGCGCACGTAGCGATCCGTCTCGATCCGTTCGACGACCTGCACGTCGAGATCGGGCAGAGCCTCCCGCGAGGGCAGCGCACCCGCCACCTCCTCGAAGCCGGCGACGATGGCGGCGCGGCGGCGCTCCCAGTCGTCGAGCGTCTTCAGCGGCACGGCCGCGTCCCCGTCCCCGGGCGCCCAGGCGAGGGACTGATGGCTCCGCTCCGTCCTGGACGCAGCGGAGTCCTCGGCGGCGAGCCCACCGGCAAGGGCGGCGGAGAGCAGGAGGAGGGTGGCGCGTTTCATCCCGCTGGAGGCGATGGGCGGAGGTGCCGAAGGGTCCGGGCGCTCCGTCCGTCAGAGGGGGCGGATGCGGAGATTCCGCCACGCCACGTCGTAGGGGCCCGTCCCCGCCTTGATTCCGTGGACTTGCAGGCCGATGTGCCCCTTGGGATGGGTCTTGTAGACGTCCTCGCGGGTCAGGTCGGCCACCGCCTGCCCGTTGATGAAGGTCTGGATGCGGGCGCCCTTCGCGACGACGCGGAAGTGGTTCCACTCGCCGTTCTTCATGTGGGAATGGGCATGGGCGGCGTCCTGGGGTTCGGGCGAGAGCCAGCCGTGGCCGGTCGCCTCGCCGTAGATGTAGCCCGACTGGCCCGGCGAGGCCTCGACTTCCACTTGGGGGCCGAAGAAGCGCTTTAGATCCGTGGCCGGCTTGCCGTCCCGGCCGCTCGTGGCGAGGTCGGCCTCGCTCTTTTCGCGCGAACGGATCTGCACGCCCGAGTTGAGCTTGTCGTGGACCTTCACCTCGAACTCCAGTTCGAAGTCTCCGTATTGCCCCTCGCTGAGCAGGAAGGTGTTCGGACTGCCCTCGACCGTCTCGCCTCGGATCGTCCCATCGACCACGGCGTAGGTGGCGGCGCCGAGCGAGGAGGGCTTCCAGCCCTTCAACGTCTTCCCGTCGAAGAGGGAGGTCCATCCGCCATCCTCGGCGGCGGCGAAGGGGAGGAGGACGGCCGAGGCCGCAGCGGCGGCGAAAATGAAAAAGGGGCGTTTCATCGGAGGGATCGGAGGATATGGGTGCGTCCAGCATAGGAGGTGCGGCGACGCCTGTCGACGCCCTTGATCGCGTCAGCGACCCGATTGGCGGCCTCCGCGAGCCGGTTCCTCGTGTCGCGGCGGCAAAGGGCAAAAATTTCCGCCCCGGCGACTTGATTCGGCGGGATTTGAAGATAACAGTTCACCGGTCCACTGAAACTCCGTGGTGTAACGGTAGCACAACAGATTTTGGTTCTGTTTGTCAAGGTTCGAATCCTTGCGGGGTTGCTCTTGGGGATGCCGCTCGCTCGGCGATGGAGCAGGGCAGCCTCCCATTCGCGTCAAGCCGAGCCAGAGCCCTTGGGGGTGACTGGAGAGTTCCGTCTCCGCTTGTCCCGCCCGACGCGCTTCATGAAAGGCGCGAATGCCAGGATTCTCTCCCGTCCGTTTGGCGGCCTGATGGCGAATGGGGCTCCTCCACCACGCCGCTGTCGACGCGGATCGCCCAAGGAGGCCCCGAGAGCGAGGCCACAGGCCAGCGCCAGCGGGACCGGAAGGCCGCCGGACGCGTCGGCGCCTCAGTCCTTGGAGGCCGATCCACCGGAGTTGCCGAGCTCGGCGTATTCGGCGGGCAGAGCCTGGCGGAAGCGGGACTTGTCGATGGCCTTCATGTAGGCCTCCAGCGGCGAGACCTGGCCGGCCAGCATCTTCTGCCAGATGGCGTCGTCCATGAACTGCATGCCGTATTCCTTGCCGCCGGTGATGATGTCGTAGAGCTTCTGGGTGGATCCCTCGCGGATGACGGAGGCGACGGCAGGGGTGGAGACGAGGATCTCGTTCACCGCGACGCGGCCTTCGGTGTCGTCGCGGCGCAGGAGGAGCTGGGCGACGACGCCGCGGAGCGAGCCCGCCAGCATGGTGCGCACCTGCGACTGCTGGTCGGAGGGAAAGACGTCGACGAGACGGTCGACGGTCTTGCGGGCGTTGTTGGTGTGCAGGGTGCCGAAGACGAGCAGGCCGGTCTCGGCGGCGGTCAGGGCGAGCGAAATGGTCTCGAGGTCGCGCATCTCCCCGACGAGGACGATGTCGGCGTCCTCCCGCAGCGAGGCGCGGAGGCCGTCGGCGAAGGAGGGGCAGTGGATGGGCACCTCGCGCTGGGAAATGGTGCTCCTCTTGTTGTTGTGGACGAATTCGATGGGCTCCTCCACGGTGATGATGTGGCGCGCGTAGGTGCGGTTGACGTAGTCGATGAGGGCGGCCAAGGTGGTCGATTTCCCCGAGCCGGTCGGGCCGGTCACGAGGACCAGGCCGCTGCGGAGATCGCCGAAGGTCTCGATGGTCTTCGGCACGCCGAGGTCGTCGATGGTCTTGATCTTGGTGGGAATGAGACGGAAGACGGCGCCCAGCCCGTTGTTCTGCTTGAAGTAGTTGCAGCGAAAGCGCGACTGCTGGTCCATCTCGTAGGCGAAGTCGAGGTCGCCCGTCTCGAGGTAGCGCTCGTAGGCGGCGGGGTCGCAGATCTCGCGGAGCATGTAGTCGAGCGTGGCGTTCTCGAGGATGCCGTCGGCGATGGCCGAGATGGCGCCGTGGGCCCGCATCTTGGGCGGCTGGCCCTCGCTGAGGTGGAGGTCGGAGCCGCCGGTGGCGACGAGGTGCTGGAAGTATTGGTCGATGACAGCCATGGCAAAGAATCGGGGTTGGGAGGGGAGCTCGTGTCGTGGAGGCGCGGGGCTCAGAGGCCGAGATTGGTCCGCAGGGTGCCGCGGTCGATGGCCCGGCCGAGGGCCTCGTCCCCGGAGATGTGGCCCTCGTGGTAGAGTTTGGCCAAGGCGTCGTCCATCATGATCATGCCGACGTTCTTGCCCGTCTGCATCACGCCGGGAAGCATGAAGGTCTTGCCGTCGCGGATGATGGAGGAGACGGCGGGGGTGTTGACGAGCAGTTCGAGGGCGAGCTCGCGACCGGTGCCGTCCTTGCGGGGCACGAGCTGCTGGGAGACGATGCCCCGCAGCGATTCGCCCACCATGATGCGGATTTGCTCGCGCTGCTCGGTGGGGAAGACGTCGAGGACGCGGTCCAGGGTGCGGGCCGCGCTGCCGGTGTGGAGGGTGGCGAGCACGAGGTGGCCCGTCTCTGCCGCGGTGATGGCGAGGGAGATCGTCTCGAGGTCGCGCATTTCACCGACCATGATGACGTCGGGGTCCTCCCGCAGGGCGGCGCGGAGGGCGTGGGAGAAGCTCTCGGTATGGGTGTGGACCTCGCGCTGGTTGACG
>CAYMMC010000332.1:2176-4283 GCA_964391125.1 uncultured Akkermansia sp. | reverse complement strand
ACCGAACTGGCTCTGGTCGTCCGCGTCGACCGCGACGGCACCCTCGTGGCCGAGGCCGTCGGCGATTGAGCGGTCCCCTTCCCATTTCCCTTCCGATGAAAGTCCCCACGATTCTCCTTCCCGCGGCCCTTCTCGCCGCCGTCGCCTCGGGCCAGGTCTACACCCCGCCGGCTCCACCGAACGGCGGCGGAGGAGGCGGGACGCCGCCGTCGAACACCACCACCATCGTGAACCAGGGCGGCTCGTCGCCGGGAGGGCGCCAGCCCCTGGGCAACGAGCTGCCCTACTTCGACCCCACCACCGACGTCTTCGCCTTCGACGGGAAGGGCTTCAACGTGGGCGACAACCGCGTCTTCCGGGCGCGCTTCGAGAAATATCTGAACGCCGAGGCCGCGACCTCGGAGGAGGACCTGGCCTACCGCCAGGCGATCCGCGAGATCCTCGACACCCTGTCGCCGCACAACCGCGACTCGGGCAAGTTCCCCAAGGCGGTGGCCATGCTCCAGCTCACCGCCCAGTTCCCGCAGGACGCCCGCCTCTGCGAATCCCTCGCCAACGCCGTCTACCGCGTCTACCTCGCCCAGCGCACCCAGGCGCAACTGAGGGTGCTGAACGAGGAGCTCGACCAGCAGCGGCGCCAGCTCGACTGGAACTACGACGCGTGGTCCAAACCTGCTGTCCAGAGGGAGCGGAAACTCAAGGATGATCCCGCGAAGGAGGCCCCCGCCACCGACCCCGCCAACGCCGGACACATCCAGCGCTACATCCAGCGCATCGCCGAGGTCGAGGCCGAGCGCGTCGCCAACAAGGCCAAGGTGCAGCTCTCCGAGCTGGAGGCGAAGCTGGAGTTCCAGGCCCTCGTGGTCCAGTTCTTCATGCAGCGCCGCTTCGAGCACGTCGTCATGGCGACCCGCTTCTACACCGAGTTCTTCAAGGACGGCGACGGAAAGCTCCAGTTCGAGGAGGGCTCCGAGGTGGAGCAGTCCTTCGCCAAGACCATCGGCTTCAACCCGACCATCACCACCCTCGACGCCTTCGCCAACGAGGCGATCCGGGACGTGGGACAGTCGGTCGAGTCCTTCGGCTTCCTCATGGACTCGGGCAAGATCGACGGGGCGATGCGGCAGCTCCAGCAGGCCTTCGTCATGGGCGAGCACCTGCCCGCCGTGCAGAGCGTCCCCCGCGAGCGCAAGATCGCGGTGCTCGACTACGCGCAGGACTCCTTCCAGCTCGTCAACGCGATCGAGGTGAAGGACTACGCCCTCGCCGAGGAGCTCGTCGGCAGGATGAAGGCCCGGGCCGGGGACTTCGACTACTCCAAGCCGACCGCGGCGATCGAGGCGGCGAAGCTGAGCAGCAACATGCGCATCCGCACCGCGAAGAACGCGGCCCTGCAGGGCGACAACCTCGCCTACGAGGAGAACATCACGGCCGCCGTCGAAATCTGGCCGCAGAACCCCATGCTGAAGGAGCAGTTCGACCTCATCGCCGACTCCGCCGACGTGCAGCAGCAGGCGAAGCTGGAGTTCGACCGCCTCCTCGGCACGCAGAGCTACCGCCAGATCTTCACGAACCGGGCCCGCTTCATCGCCGCGACGGTGGAGGATCCCGAGCGCCAGCAGGCCCTCGAGCAGATCGTCGGCAACATCCAGGAGATCGAGACGGTGCTGAAGCAGGCCGACACCCTCGCCAAGGCGGGGAACAGCTACGCCGCCTGGGAGATCGTGGAGCGGACCTTCCAGCGCTTCCCCGACGACGTCCCCCTCAGCGCGAAGCGGTCCGACTTCGCCACCGAGGTCGCCCCCTTCGTGAAGGCGCTCACCACCGCCGGGAACTTGGAGGCGAGGAAGCAGCATGGCTCCGGCCTCGCCTGGTTCCTCGCCGCCCGGCGCATCTACCCGCAGAGCGAGTTCGCCGACGAGGGGATCAAGCGTCTCATCGACCGGATCCTGCCCGAGGACGGCGCCGCCCCGGACGCGGAGCCCTCCCTGTAGGCGAGGCCACCGACTTCGCCCGTGCGCCGGCGGGCCGTCCGCCCCGCGCCCGATGCCCGCGGCTACGGATCCGCTCCCCGTTGCGCCCACCATTCGGCGAGGCAGGCGAGGGC
>CAYMMC010000332.1:0-2076 GCA_964391125.1 uncultured Akkermansia sp. | reverse complement strand
GCGGCTACGGATCCGCTCCCCGTTGCGCCCACCATTCGGCGAGGCAGGCGAGGGCGAGGACGAGGTTCAGGACGTTGTAGGCCTTGAAAGGCAGCAGCACCTGGATCAGGACCGCGTAGAGCGCGAACGAGAAGACCACGGCGCTGCGGAATCCGACGCCGAAATACTGGAGCAGGATCAGGGAGAGGAGCCAGGTCGCCTTCGCCAGATAGGCCCATTTCGCCGCCGTCAGCGGAGCCGTCCCCGCATCGCGGTATTTCTCGAAAACGTCCTCCCGCCTCGCGATCCAAACGCGGTATTCCAGATCGAGATGAACGATCACGATCACGACGAGGAGGACTTCGAACATGGCGTCCTCGGGTTAGTCCTCCGCAGTTTCCGCGGGGGCGCCGCGCCGCCAGACGGCCTGGTAGCGGAGGGTCCCGTCGGGATGGCGGTAGGCCTGGCTCTGCGCGAGGGCGTATCCCTCTCCGGCGAAGCGGGCGAAGGCCTCCGCGAAAGCCTCCTCGGTGAGGTCGAGGCGGTAGTTCCAATCGATCTCGCCGGGGCGCTCCATGGCGCCGAGGGCGATGCGGTATTCGCGGTCCCCTTCGCGCCAGCGCCCTTCGATCGCCCGGATCCAGTTCCCCCGTGTCCAGAATCCGCCGCGATGGCCGCGGTTCTTCTGACGGATGTAGGTGTCCAGGGCGAGCGGCGACATCCACGCGGTGAAGTCCTCCTCGGCGACCCCCGGATCCCCGGTCTCGCGAGAGGAGGCGTCGGAAATCGGCGCCGCTGCGGAGGGCGCGGGCGGTCCGGTCGCCGGCGGAGACTCCGCCGTTTCCGCCGCCGGAGTTCCGGGGGCGGTGGAGGCCGCAGGGGCCGCCGCTGCGGAAGCTTCCTCCGGCGGGGATGGCACGCTTTTGAAGTGGAAGACGAGCAGCGCAACGAGAATCGCGGCAATGAGCAAGGGCATCGTCACCGTTCCCGAAGGGCGGACGGGACGATAGGGTTCGCGGAGGCAGGTGAGGGGGCGCTCTTGCAAGTGGTCGCGGCGTCTTGTTTCGTGTCCTCTCTGTATAGCGAAGCCTCGTCCCGGCGGCAACCCCATTCGCGCCGGCCGGGACTACGAACCGAGCGCCTCCCCCGCGATCCGCCGCGCCTCGGCCACGAGGCGCGAATCGCCCAGGAGGTCCGCGAACTTCAGATCGGGCAGGCCGCTCTGCATCGTGCCCAGCACCTCGCCCGGCCCGCGCAGGCGGAGATCCTCGTCGGCGATGCGGAAGCCGTCGCGCGTCTCCTCCAGGATGCGGAGCCGCTCGCGCGCCTCCGCCTGGTCGGGATCGACGAGGAGGACGCAGTAGCTCTTGTGCCCGCCGCGTCCGATCCGCCCGCGCAACTGGTGGAGCTGGGCGAGCCCGAAACGCTCGGCGTGGTAGATCAGCATGGTGTTCGCGTTGGGCACGTCCACGCCGACCTCGATCACGGTGGTGGCGACGAGGGCCTCGACCGAACCCTGTCGGAAGTCGGACATGACCCTGTCCTTCTCCGCCGCGTCCATCCGGCCGTGGACGAGTCCCACGCGATGCCCGGCGAGGCGTTCGGTCCATTCCGCGAAGGCGGCGGTGGCCGCGCCGAGGGCGACCTTGTCCGATTCCTCGACCAGGGGATAGACGATGTAGGCCTGCCGCCCGGCGGCGAGCTGGTCGCGCACGAAGGCGGCCGCCGCGTCGGTCTGCGTCGTCAGGCGCACCCCGGTGATCAGCTTGCCCCGTCCGGCGGGCAGCTCGTCGAGGACGGAGACGTCGAGATCGCCGTAGCAGGCCAGGGTGAGGGTGCGCGGGATGGGCGTGGCCGTCATCGCCAGCACCTCGACCGCTTCGCCGCGCCCGGCGAGCGCCTCGCGCTGGGCCACGCCGAACTTGTGCTGCTCGTCGATCACGACGAGACCGAGGCCGTTCTCGAACGCCGCCCGGCCGTGGAAGAGGGCGTGGGTGCCGACGGTGAGGGTCCCGGTCCGCGCCCCGCCTCCCCGGGCGGCGGAGAAGAGCGGCAGCTCGCTCGACTCGTCGCGCGTGCCGGTGAGGAGGCGCACCT
>CAYMMC010000331.1:0-4283 GCA_964391125.1 uncultured Akkermansia sp. | reverse complement strand
AGGATGACGGCGGGCCGTCGTCCGCCGTCCCGGACGTTGCGCCCGGAGGCATCGCGAGGGGCGAGAGGGGGAGGCAGTCGGGGCAGCGGTCGCCCGGCAGGTCCGGACCCATGGTGCTGCCGCAGGAGAGACAGGTTCTCGGCGGAGGCGCGGGGTCCGGCATGGTGTTTGCGGGAGGGGGGGGATCGAGTTTGTTGCAGTCTAACGAAAGCCGCCGGGATGGCAACCTGCTGCATTCCTCTCCCTCTTCCCTCCCTCGAAGTGGCGGAGACGAGGCGCTGCCACCCGCTCGACGGCGTCGCCCCCATGGGCGGCGCCTGCGCCATGCTCTGCCGCCAGAGCTTGATGGCGTGAGGGGCCCGTCCTGTCCCGCGCGATCGCGCCTTCTGGACCGCGCCCCCGCTTCCTGATAGGCTCGCGGGATGAGCGACCGCCTCTCCACCGACCGCCGCGGCTTCCTCCGGGTCGCCGCCTCCGCCTCCCTGCTGCCCCTCTCCCGCCTGCGCGCCGCCGACGGCACGGGCGAGACGGAGCATTTCCACTACCGCCTCGCCCCGCCGGAGGGCCCCTACGTCGATTCCCAGCGCGACCACAAGGCCTTCGGCTTTCAGGACGGCCACCTCCTCTTCTCGGAGGACAACGCGAGGAGCTGGCAGCGCAAGGCGGCCTTCCCCGACGCGGCCAACCTTCTCTGGAGCACCTTCCTGAAGAACGGGAACATCCTTTTCGCGACGCGGGCGAATCTCTACCTCAGCACCGACGACCTCGCCAGCTACCGCGAGATCACGGTGAAGCGTCCGGACGGCAGCGACTACAGGGCGCACAAGCCGGTCGACCCCGAGCTGCCGGGCTGGTATTTCCACTCGCTCGACGGCGTCCACGCCTGGGAGGTGGACGGGAAGGAGATTCTGGTGTGGGGCAACTACTGCAACGTCGTCGGCGGGCCGGTGCCGGTGAACATCTACTACTCGGCCGACGGCGGCGAGACCGTGAAGCTGGCCTACTCCTTCGGGCGGAACCCGCGCTTCCAGCAGAAGGGGGCGACGCCCGACCAGTTCCTCGGGGATCCGGACAACCCGGTGATCTGCCGCCACATCCACTGCGTGACCTATCACCCGGCGGAGCGCGCCTTCTACGCCTGCACCGGCGACGTGGACCGCGGGCACGGCCACGAGGTCCACTGGCTGCGGGGCACCTACGACTGGGCGGCGGACGCCTGGGATTGGAAGGTCCTCGTCTCGGCGAACTCGAACTCGCGCTACAAGTCCGGGGGCATCAACTTCGTCGACGGCCAGCTCTACTGGGCGGCGGACGCCAACGGCATCAAGCTGCCGAACCAGAAGCACGACCGCGGCATCTTCCGCTGCGCCCCCGAGGACTTCGCGGACAAGTCGAAGCACACCCTGCTCTTCGACGCGGAGTTCGAGATGGCCAACATGATCGTCCAGGGCGGGGCGATCCTCGCCTCGCACTGCGCCCCGGCCTCGACCTTCAAGACCGGCATCGCCGTGTCGCTCGACCTCGGCAAGACCTGGGCCGAGCACGACCTCGCCGAGTTCGGCCCCCGCTCGCCGGTGCGCTTCCACCCGAAGAACGCCGAAGGCTGGCTCCGAGTCGATCTGCGCAAGGGCTGGATCGACCGCGCCGAGGTGCTTTTCATCAAGCCCAAGGCCTGAGCCGGCCGCGGCCATGGGGACGCCGTCCCCGCATCGCTGCTTTCCAACCCGCCCCCAATGAAAACGTCGTTCATCCACGTTTGGACATGGCTCCTCCTCGCGGGCCTTTCGATCGCCGCCAGCGCCTCTGCGGAGGAGCCCGAGCAAGTGCCGCCCACCAGCTCCGAATGGGAGGAGATCTACGATCCCCCGTCGAAGGCTCCTGCGGAGGTGCCCGTCGGATCGAAGCTCCGGGCCGAGCTGTTCGAGCTGCTGCGGACCAGGACGAGCCCGCAGGCGCGGTTCTCCGGCAGCCTGAAGGCGTTCCGCAACTGGGCCTTCTTTTCAGGCCGGACCGTCGACCCTGCGGGCAATTCGCTCAAGCACCCTCCGCTGGGGAACGACGACGCGGCGGGGCTGTGGCTGAGGACCCAGGAAGGCTGGATCGTGGTCGCGCACAGCTTCGGCCATAGCGACGCCTTCTTCGTGGTCTGGCCCGAGCAGTACGGAGTCCCCCGCGCTCTCCTCGGCATGGAGTAGGCGAGCGTCTTCCTGCGCCCGCCGGGCGGGGCGACGGTCACCGTGGGGGATCTCCGCCGCAGGAGGGCCTCACGCCTCCAGCCGTGCCAGCAGGTCGTCGGTGGAGACGGAGTCGCCCTTCTTCACGAGGATCTCGGTGACGGTGCCGTCGCTGTTCGCCGAAATCGTCGTGAGCATCTTCATGGCCTCGAGGGTGAGCAGCGGATCGCCCGCCTTCACCTTCGTGCCGACGCCGACGGCCACTTCCGTGACCATGCCCGGCATGGGGGCGACGGCCTGGAGGGGATCCTTCGGATCGCCCTTGGGCTTGGTGACCGCGTTCTTCGGCGCGAGGGCCCGGTCGAGCACCTGCGATTCGCGGGGCATGCCGTTGAATTCGTAGAAGACGGTGCGCCGCCCCTCGTCGTCGGCCTCGCCGATGCCGATGAGCTTGATGAAGAGCAGCTTGCCCCGGTCGATCTGCACCTCGATCTCCTCGCCGACGGAGAGGCCGTAGAAGAAGGCGGGGGTCGGCAGGCCGGTGACTTCGCCGTAGCCGGCGACGAACTGGTCGAAGTCGGCGAAGACCTGGGGGTACATGAAGTGGCTGTAGAGCTCGTCGTCGCCGGCGGGACGCCCGAGCTTCTCCGACAGCTCGGCGCGGGTCGCCTCGAGGTCGACGGGGGCGGCGAGCTCGCCGGGGCGCCGCGTCGTGGGGACGCGGTCGCCGAGGACGGCCTTCTGCACGTCGGCGGGCCAGCCTCCGTCGGGCTGGCCGAGGCCGCCGGAGAGCATGTCGATGACGGACTCGGGGAAGTCGTGCGAGCCGGGGGCGAAGGTGGGCACGTCCTGCGGGCGGATCCCGCGGGTGACGAGGTACATGCACATGTCGCCGACGACCTTGGAGCTGGGAGTGACCTTGATGATGTCGCCGAAGAGCTGGTTCACCTCGGCGTAGGTGCGGGCGATCTCGGGCCAGCGGTGGCCGAGGCCCATGGCGTTGGCCTGCTCCTTGAGGTTGGTGAACTGGCCGCCGGGCATCTCGTGGACGTAGACCTCGGCCGAGCCGGCCCTCGGCGCGGTGTTGAAGGGGGAATAGTAATCGAGGACCTGCTCCCAGTAGTCGGAGAGCTCGTCGAGGACGCCGGGATCGAGGCCGGGGTCGCGCTCGCAGCCGCGCAGGGCGGCGCAGACGGAGTTGAGGTTCGGCTGGCTCGTCGAGCCGGACATGGAGGCGAGGGCGAGGTCGGCGATGTCGACCCCGGCCTCGGCGGCGGAGAGGACGGAGGCGGCGTTGATGCCGGAGCTGTCGTGGGTGTGGAAGTGGATGGGCAGGCCGATCTCCTGGCGCAGGGCGGCGACGAGCTTCTTCGCCGCGAAGGGGCGGCAGAGCCCGGCCATGTCCTTGATGGCGAGGATGGGGGCGCCCATCCTCTCCAGCTCCTTGGCCTTGGCGAGGTAGTATTTCAGCGAGTACTTGTCGCGCTTGGGGTCGTCGATGTCGCCGGTGTAGCAGATCGCGGCCTCGCAGAGGGCGTGGGGCTGGTCGCGCACCGCCTCCATCGCCACGGTCATGTTGGGAAGGTAGTTGAGCGAGTCGAAGATGCGGAAGATGTCCATGCCCGACGCGGCGGCGTGCTTCACGAATCCGGCGACGACGTTGTCGGGGTAGTTCGAGTAGCCGACCGCGTTGGAGCCGCGGAAGAGCATCTGGAAGCAGATGTTGGGGATCTTCTCGCGCAGCTCGCGGAGCCGGTCCCAGGGCGACTCCTTGAGGAAGCGCATGGCCGAGTCGAAGGTCGCCCCCCCCCACATCTCGAGGCTGAAGAGCTCGGGGGTGCGGCGGGCCACGACCTCGGCCACGTTGAGCATGTCCACGGTGCGCATGCGCGTGGCGATGAGCGACTGGTGGGCGTCGCGCATCGTCGTGTCGGTGACGAGCAGCGGCTTCTGCTCGCGGATCCAGGCGGCGAACTTCTCCGGCCCCAGCTCGAGGAGGCGGTCCCTCGAGCCCTTGGGCAGGCCGCCCTTCGCGCCCGCCTCGGGGACGCGGGCGGGGGCGAGCACTTCGGCGGGACGGTAGCCCTTGGCCGTGCTGTTGCCGTTGAC
>CAYMMC010000330.1:0-4285 GCA_964391125.1 uncultured Akkermansia sp. | reverse complement strand
CGGCAGTTTCTCCTCGGCGTCGACATCGATGCCCGCCTTGACGAGGGCCAGCGCGACGTCGGTGGTTCCGTTGGCGATGGCCCAGCCGACGAGGCTGTGCCCGTCTCGGGCCGTCGCCCCTTCCACCGTCGCCCCCGCATCGATGAGGGCGAGCGCCACGTCGACGTTCCCCTCGCGGACCGCCTTGGACAGCCAGGTCTCGCTCTCGTCGAAGCGGGCGTCGGGGTCGGCGCCCCCCGCGAGCAGATCGCGCGCCGCAGCGTAGCGCCCGTTGCCGAGGCAGTAGTCGAGCGGATCCTGTCCCTCCGGTCCCGGTTGGCGGGGATCCCCTCCGGCGGCGAGGATGAGCCGGATGAGATCGTCCTGCCCGGTGAGGAGCGCCGCCCAGAGGTTGTCTCCGATCTTCGCGCCGGCCGCGAGCAGGGTGCGCACCGCGCCGGTGGCCCCGTCCCGGACCGCCGCGTCGAAGACCCGCTCCTGCGTGCCCGGGAAAGTCGATTCGGGATCGGCGCCGGCATGGAGGAGCAGGCTCATCAGAGGATCGTCCCGCATGGCGTAGGACTTCGCCAGCAAGGCCTGCCCGTCCAGCGTGGCCCCGGCGACGACGAGCTGGTGGACGATGGCGAGATTCCCCAGGGAGGCGGCGGCGGAGACGGGGCGCTCGCCGCCCTCCGCCGCGAAGGAGGGGTCGGCGCCTCGGTCGAGGAGGAGGCCGACCAGATCGAGCTCCTCGCGTCCGATCGCCACGAGGAGGGGGGAGCGTCCCTCCGAGGAAAGCACCTGGCAATCCGCGCCGTGCCGGAGCAAGCAGTCGACCAGTTCGCGGTCGCCTGCGGCGGCGGCCTCGTAGAGGAGGGGTTCGCCGGCCAGGCCCGTGGCCTTGGGGTCCGCCCCGGCGGAGAGGAGGGCGTCGCGCATCGGCCGGTCGCCGTTCCCGATGGCAAGGGCGAGGGCGAGGGCGCCGCCCGCGTTGGCGTCGGCGCCCTTGGCGAGGAGCAGGTCGAACTCGTCGCGGCTGCGGTCGCGCACCGCCTCGACGAGGAGGGGCTTCCCCGAGACGCCGAGGACGTCGGGATCCGAGCCCGCGTCGAGCAGGCGGCCCATCACGGCGACGTCGCCCTTGTCGGCGGCGATCGCGAGCGCCGCGACCGGCTCGGCGCCCCTGTAGTCGGTGTCCACTCCGCGCCGGAGCAGGTAGTCGACCATCTCGACGTCGCCGGAGCGCACCGCCGCGACGAGAAAGGGCACCCCCGCCTCGACGTCCACCTCGAGCGAGGCCCCTTTGTCGAGGATGCGGTCGGCCAGGGCGAAGTCGCGGGCGCGCAGGGCGGCGGCAAGGGGCGTCTCGCGGTCGGGCTCCGTCATCCGGTTGATCGAGGCCGCCACCGCCTCCCGCGCCATGAGGAAGTCGACCACCTTTCCGTTGCCGGACTTCACGGCGGCCAGCAGGGGAGTCCTTCCCTGTTCGTCCCCGATCCCGAGGCTGATTCCGGCGATCTCCAGCTGCTCCAGCAGGCTCAGCTCGCCCCGGTGGGCCGCCGCGATCGCGCTGGACGGAGAAAGGGCCACGCCCCTTTCGGCGAGAAAGCGCTTCGCCTTGCGGGTCACTTCGTGGCGGACGTAGTAGTCGGCGACGATCGCCCCGGCAAGGAGCGAGAGCGTGAAAACGGCGAGCAGGCAGGTGCGGAAGAACAGGGCGGCCGAGTTCATCGGGCGATGGCGGAGGGGGATACTCTCGTCTGGTGGGCGAATCGATGGAAGGTAGCACGGTTCCCGTCCCTTGAAACCGGATTCGCATGGCGCTTTCGACGCCTTCCCGCTCCCGGGCTTCGCGCTTCAGACCGACTCCCCCGGCAGACAATGGCCCCGCAGGTGGTCCTGGAGCGCCTTGACCCACTTGCTCTGGTAGCGGTAGGGGTTCCACATCATCGCCACGGTGCGGAAGGGCCTGGCGCCGCCGAAGGAGCGATAGACGCGGCGTTCGCTGCCGTCGAGGCGCTGCGCCATGGCCGGAACGATCGAGACGCCGTGGCCGAGGGCGACCAGCTCCTGCACCGTGGCGAGCTGGCTGATGCGCTCGACGATGACGGGCTGGACGGCCTGCCGCCGGCAGTAGGAGACGACGTGCTCCGAGAGGCAGTGCGCCTCGTTCAGCATGACGAAGGGGAACTCCTCGACCGCGTCGGGCGGAACCTCGCCGTGCGAGGCCAGCGGATGCCCCGCCGGCAGGACGAGGAGCAGCTCCTCGTCGAAGAGGGCCTCGGTCTCGAGATGCTTGGCGGCCACCGGCAGCGCGAGGATGGCGAGATCGATCTCGCCGCGGCCGCAGCGCTGGACGAGCTGCTCGGTCGTGTCCTCCTGCACCACCACGGAGATGTTCGGATGGCTCGCGGCGAAGCCGCGCAGCAGACCGGGAAGGAAGTAGGGGGCGACCGTGGGGATGGCGCCGAGGCGGATGCGTCCGCGGAGGCCCGCCTCGGAAAGGGCCGAGAAAGTGTCCTCGACGAGCTTCAGGATCTCCTTGGAGCGGTCCAGGAGGAGCTCGCCCAGGTCGGTGAGCACGACCTCGCGCGGCTTCCGCTCGAAGAGCGGCTGGCCGAGCTGCTCCTCCAGCTTCTGGATCGAACGGCTCAGGGCCGATTGGGAAAGGTTCAGCTCGGCCGCCGCCCGCGTGAAGTTCCGCTCCCGCGCCACGACGACGAACTGCTCCAACTGCTGGAATTCGAAATGGAATTTCACTCCGCCCATATTCCCATGCTGTCGGCGCATTGCAACAATCCAATCAATGCATTGGATGCATCGACCCTTTCTGGTTATGGATGGGTCCCGGTTCCACCCGGCCCCAACCCCCAATCCCGAACATCCATGAAAAAGAGAACTTCCGCCGTCCTCCTGACGACCTTGATGCTCGCGGCCTCCGCCATCGCGCAGGAAGCGCCGCAGCCCGAATCCGCCGAGCCCAAAGGCGAAGCCGACCAATGCCCCGTCACCGGGGCCACCTCGGGAGGCCACGGCCGGCCCGCGGGCAAGCCCATGACCAACCGCGACTGGTGGCCCGAGCAGCTCAACCTGCAGATCCTCCACCAGAACTCCGCCAAGAGCAGCCCGGTGGGCGAGGCCTTCGACTACGCCAAGGAATTCAACTCGCTCGACCTCGCCGCGGTGAAGAAGGATCTCGCGGAGCTGATGGTCAGCTCGCAGGACTGGTGGCCGGCCGACTACGGGCACTACGGGCCCCTCTTCATCCGCATGGCCTGGCACGGCGCAGGCACCTATCGCATCTCCGACGGACGCGGCGGGGCCTCCGACGGCACCCAGCGCTTCGCCCCGCTCAACAGCTGGCCCGACAACGTCAACCTCGACAAGGCGCGCCGCCTCCTCTGGCCCATCAAGCAAAAGTACGGCCAGAAGATCTCCTGGGCCGACCTGATGGTGCTGACCGGCAACGTCGCCCTCGAGACCATGGGCTTCAAGACCTACGGCTTCGGCGGCGGCCGCGAGGACGTCTGGGAGCCCCAGCAGGACGTCGACTGGGGCGAAGAGGCCGAATGGCTCGCCCACCGGCATCCCGAGAGCCTCGCCAATCCCCTGGCCGCGACGGAAATGGGCCTCATCTACGTCAACCCCGAAGGACCGGAGCGCACGGCCGACCCGCTGCTCGCCGCCAAGGCGATGCGCGAGACCTTCGCCCGCATGGCCATGAACGACGAGGAGACCGTCGCCCTCATCGCCGGCGGCCACACCTTCGGCAAGGCCCACGGCGCCGCGACGCCCGAGGGCAACGTCGGACCCGACCCCGAAGCCGCCCCGCTCGAGGCCCAGGGCCTCGGCTGGATCAACCAGTTCGGGAAGGGCAAGGCCGGCGACACCATCACCAGCGGTCTCGAAGGCGCCTGGACCAGCGCCCCGACCCGCTGGTCCCACATGTTCCTCTCCAACCTCTACGCCTACGACTGGGAACTGACCAAGAGCCCGGCCGGCGCCCAGCAATGGGTGCCCAAGGGCGGCGCGGGCAAGGGCACCGTCCCCGACGCCCACGATCCGCTGAAGAGCCACACCCCCATCATGTTCACCACGGACATCGCCATGAAGACGGATCCCGCCTACGCCAAGATCACCCGCCGCTTCTTCGAAAATCCGAAGGAGTTCGAGGAGGCCTTCGCCAAGGCCTGGTTCAAGCTGACCCACCGCGACATGGGACCCGTCTCCCGCTACCTCGGTCCCGAAGTGCCCGCCGAGCCCCTCATCTGGCAGGATCCCGTGCCCGCCATCGATCACGAGCTGG
>CAYMMC010000329.1:0-4297 GCA_964391125.1 uncultured Akkermansia sp. | reverse complement strand
GACGACGTGCAGTTCGCGCAAAAGGGATTCCCTCTCCGGCGCGAAGGGCACCGTCTCGAGACCGCGGCCTTTCTCGCGTTCGAGGATGCCAGCCAGCGCCGCCAGCGCCGGAGCGATGCCTTGGGAGGAGGACATGGCTGGCAGTTTAACCATGGGAAGCCCCCGCCGCATCCATTTTTCCATGGGCGGCGGAGGGATGGGGGATTCGGCTTGCGCGGGCGCGAGGACTGCCCGAATCTCCCCGCGTGACCGAGGTCAACTACAGAATCGGCAACGAGACGCTCATCAAGGTGCTCGACGGAGCCTCGGCGAAGCTGCGTTCGCTCCTGAAGCGGCAAGGGCGTCTCGACCACGGCGCCCTGCGCGTGGCGGTGATCGGCGGCGGCTGTTCCGGTCTGCAGTACAAGATGGATCTCGTCGACGGACCGGCGAACCGGGACATCCTCGTGGAGTCGAACCAGGTCCGCGTCGTCATCGACCCGAAGAGCGCCCTCTTCGTGACTGGGTCGGAGCTTGACTACAGCGACGATCTCCAGCAGGGCGGCTTCAAGGTGACGAACCCGAACGCCGCCGTGACCTGCTCTTGCGGAGAGAGCTTCGCCGCCTAGCGGCCCGGGAGAGCAGGGGGCCGGACCGGCGCGAAGCGCCCTTGCGCCTCCGTCGATGGGTTGTAGTGTCTTCATCCGCCCGAGCCGGCGGTCCAACCGTCCTCCCACCTCCATGTACCGAAGCCATCACTGCAACGAACTCCGCAAGTCCCACGCCGGCGAGACGGCGACTCTGGTGGGTTGGGTGAACACGGTGCGCGACCACCACGGAGTCATCTTCATGGACATCCGCGACCGCGAGGGCGTGACCCAGTGCGTCTTCCGCTCGGAGGAGAACGCCGAGGCGGCCGCCCTCAGCCACCAGCTCCGCGCCGAGGACGTCGTGCAGATCGTCGGTCGCGTCGACGTGCGCCCCGACGTCGATGGAAAGAGCACGGTCAACCCCTCCATCGCCACCGGCGAGATCGAACTGGTCGCCACCGCGCTGACGGTGCTGAACAAGGCCGAGGTCCTGCCCTTCCAGCTCGACAAGGAGCTGAGCAACGAGGATCTGCGGATGAAGCACCGCTACCTCGACCTGCGCCGCCCCCGCATGGCCCGGAACCTGCGCCAGCGCCATGTCGTCACCAAGGCGATCCGAGACCGTCTCGACGCGGCCGGCTACATCGAGGTCGAGACGCCCATCCTCTCGAAGTCCACGCCCGAGGGCGCGCGCGACTTCCTCGTGCCCTCGCGCCTCAGTCCCGGCAAGTTCTACGCCCTGCCCCAGGCCCCGCAGCAGTACAAGCAGATGATGATGGTGGCCGGGCTGGAGAAGTATTTCCAGATCGCCCGCTGCTTCCGCGACGAGGACCTCCGCGCCGACCGCCAGCCCGAGTTCACCCAGGTGGACATCGAGGCCAGCTTCGTCACCGAGGAGGATCTCTTCGCCCTCGTCGAAGACTTGCTCGCCGCCGCCTTCCGGGCCTCCCGGGGCGTCGAGGTGCCCACGCCCTTTCCCCGCCTCACCTACCAGGAGGCGATGGACCAATACGGAAGCGACAAGCCCGACCGCCGCGTCGGCATGGAGATCGTCGACTTCTCCGACGTCTTCGCCGCCTCCGCCTTCAAGGTCTTCGCAGGCACCATCGAGCGGGGCGGCAAGGTCCGCGCCATCAACGCGAAGGGCTTCGCCTCGGTCACCACGGGGCAGGTGAAGCGCCTCGAGGAAGTCGCCAAGGAGGCCGGGGCCGGCGGGCTCGCCTACATCAAGGTCGAGGGCGGCGAGTGGAAGTCGCCCATCGTGAAGTTCTTCACCGAGGCCGAGAAGGCCGCCCTGACCGAGCGCCTCGGCATCGAGGAGGGCGATCTGATCCTCTTCGGCTGCGACCAGTGGAGCGTCTGCTGCGAGGTGCTGGGACGCCTCCGCCTCGAAGTCGCGGCGATGCGCGGTCTCGTCGAGGGCATGGACGAGGTCCTCGACTTCCTCTGGGTCGTCGACTTCCCCCTGCTGGCCTACGACGCCGAGGAGTCGAAGTGGAACGCCGTCCACCATCCCTTCACCCGCCCCCGCGCCGAGGATCTGCCGCTGCTCGACGACGAGTCCAAGTGGGACCAGATCCGCGCCGTGGCCTACGACGTCGTCCTGAACGGATACGAGCTCGGCGGCGGCAGTTTGCGGATTCACGAACGCGAGCTCCAGTCGCGGATGTTCGGCGTGCTCGGGGTGGGCGAGGAGGAGCAGGCGACCATGTTCGGCCACCTCCTCACCGCCTTCACCTACGGCGCCCCCCCGCACGGCGGCATCGCCCTGGGGCTCGACCGGCTCGTCATGCTCGTCTGCGGCGAGAGCAGCATCCGCGAGGTCATCGCCTTCCCGAAGAACAACAAGGGCGCCGACCTGATGTCGGCGAGTCCGGCGGAGGTGGACTTCAAGCAGCTCCGCGAGCTCTACATCCAGACGACGGCGAAGGAGAGGAAGGGCTGAGCCCGGAAACGCCCGGTGGAGATGAACGGAAACCAGCAAGCCTTTCGCGCCGTGATCCTCTTCGGGATCCTCGTGGCGATCCATTGGCAGTGCTCGAAGCTGCGCGACGGCGGACCGGCGCTGCCGGACGGGAAGGAGCCGGCGGCGCTCAAGGAGGGTCCGATTCCCGGGATCGACGGGGACGGGGCGGCGCCCGCAGTCGGCGGAGGGAAGGGGGCGTCGAAGGCCGGCGCCTACGACCGTCTCCCCGACGCCCGTCTCGTCGTGCGCGAGGGCAACGACGGCGACAGTTTCCAGGTCCGGGCGGGCGGACGCGAGTTCGAGCTGCGGCTCTATTTCGTCGACACTCCCGAGAGCTACCTCAGCGACCGCTACGCCGACCAGCGCCGTCGCGTCGCCGAGCAGGCGCGGGAGCTGGGCGGCATCGCCGTGGAGGAAGCCGTCGAGGTGGGCCGGCGGGCCAAGGCCTACGTGAGGGAGCAGCTCGAGGGGCGCCCCTTCACCGTCTACACCTACTGGGAGCCGGTCTACGACAGCGGTCGCTACTACGGCTTCGTCGAGCTGCCCGACGGGAGCGACTTGGGCACCCGGCTGGTCGAGCAGGGGCTCGGGCGCGTCCACACCAAGGGGCCGGGCTCGAAGGAGAGGCCGGTCCCGACGCCGCAGGGCGAAACCTTCTTCCAGGCCCGCGACCGGCTCGAGGCCGCCGCCCGCGAGGCGAGGCAGGCGAAGCGGGGCGCATGGGCCTATTGAGGGAGGACGGAATTCCGGAGCCTCGACCGACCGAACGTCACCCCTCCTTCCGCACCACGATCTCGACGCGGCGGTTCAGGGCCTGTTGCTCGGCGGTGCCGTCGATGGACACGATGGGGCGGGTCTTGCCCAAGCCGACGACCTCGATGTTCGCGGCGTCGATGCGGAGCTTCTCCACGAGCCAGCGGCGCACCGCCTCGGCGCGCTTGAGGCTGAGGTCGAGGTTGAACTGGTCGCCGCCGAAGCTGTCGGTGTGGCCTTCGATGACGAAGGTGGCGTCGGGGTTGGTCTGGACGACGAAGGCGAGCTTCATCATGCTGAGGCGGGCCTCCTCCTTCAGCTCGTATTCGTTGTAGCCGAAGAGGATGTCGGTGGGCAGGGCGATCTTCTCCTCGCCCACGGGCAGCCCCCCCGTGCGGCCGATGAGCTCGTCGAGGCTGGAGTAGCCCTTCACGAACTCTCCGGCGCCGTCCCCGAAGGCCTTGGCGGCGGCCTCCTTGAAGAACTGGTCGGTGTCGACCCCGGCGCCGGCCTCGTCGCCCGCGTTCAGCTCCAGCACGGGTTGGTTCACGGAGACGTTGGCGGAGGACTCGACGAGCTTGTTGCGCATCTGGGCGAGGTCCTGGGAGAGGATCTCGGAGGCGGAAATCTCGATCTCGGCGGCGGCGGCCCCGATCCCGAGGGCCTGGGCGGGGGCCTTGGGGGCCTCGCCGGAGAAGATCTGCGGCGTCTCCATCGGCGCCATGCGGATGGCCTCGCTCGTGGCCTTCTCCATCAAGTCGAATTCGTCGAGCGACTTGTCGGTGAGGTCGAGTTCGCTGATCTTTTCGGGCTTGATCTCGGGCGCTTCGGGGATGGCGGGGTCGGCGAGAAGCTCGTTGAGCTGGTCGCGGTCGATGGTGGCCTGCTCGCGCTTGCCCCGCCAGACGACTTCCTCGCCGCCCCGCGCGGCGAAGTCCCGCTCGATCGTGCCGAGCACGAAATAGAGGACGATGTGGACGAGCACGGAGACGAGGATGGCGAGCAGCAC
>CAYMMC010000328.1:0-4317 GCA_964391125.1 uncultured Akkermansia sp. | reverse complement strand
GGCAGATGGGGGGCGCTTGGGAAAGCGCCCGTCCTTGGTCGAAAGACGGCAGGCGGACAGATGGGGGGCGCTTGGGTAAGCGCCCGTCCTTGGTTCTCCCGTGCGCGGGGTTTTTCAACCGCCTCTCAAGCCTACTTGGTTGGATTTGCAGGCAGGCCGCGAAAAGCCGGAAAAACACCGGGAATTTGGCCACGAAAACGCACAAAACGGGAGCCTGCCCAAGCCAGGCTTTTGTGGCTCTTGTGCCTTTCCGCGGCCATCATCCTTCCCATTTAAAGCAGAGTCAAGGAGCGGGGCTTTCCCAAGCCGCGGCGCCGCCCCGGACATGCGGGCGGCCGTCGGGCGAACGCCGCGCGGAATAGAGACTGCTGATGCCGCCGCATTGCGGCTCCCAGCGCGGCGAGGAGAATCCGCTCTGTTCCAACAAGTCCGTCATCGCCTCGCCGGCGGGGAAGCGCTCGATCGATTCGCCGAGGTAGGCGTAGGCCTCGCGGTTGCCGGCGAGGGCGCCCGCGATCCGGGGCAGGAGGCGATGGAGGTAGAAGCGGTAGGGCGCCCGCAGCAGGCGACGCTGCGGCAGCGAAAAATCGAGCACCACGAGGACGCCGCCGGGCTTCAGCACCCGGGCGAACTCCCGCAGGGCGGCGGCCCAGTCGGCCATGTTGCGCAGGCCGTAGCCGATGGTGACGGCGTCGAAGGCGGCCTCGGCGAAGGGCAGCTCGAGACCGTCGGCGACGAGGAGGTCGCCGAGGCCGCGCTTTCTCGCCTCGGCCAGCATGGGGGCGCAGAAATCGACCCCGACGACGCGGGCGCCGGGCACTCCGCGCCCGACGGCGCGGGCGAGGTCGCCGCTGCCCGTGGCCACGTCGAGAACGAGCCGGACCCGGGCCTCGCGCAGCCGCCGCGCCACCCGGCGCCGCCAGAGCAGGTCGATCCCGAGGCTGAGGACGTGGTTCGTGACGACGTAGCGGCTCGCGATCGACGAGAACGCCCGGTGGACGAAGTGCGGGTTCTGATCCTGATGGGACACGGTCTCTGCCCCGCCGGCAATGCTCACGAGAGGACTCGAACCTCCACGGGTCTCCCCACTAGATCCTGAATCTAGCGCGTCTACCAATTCCGCCACGTGAGCGCGGGCCGAAACGGATGGCTAAGAAACACCTCTCTTCGACGATGACAACCGCTTTTCTCGGAAATCAGGAGCTAGAAATCTGGAACCTGAAACCTGGAACCTGAAACTTGAAACTTGAAACTTGAAACGGAAACTAAGCCGTGCAGCTCCCGACCCTCTTCCATTGGCGCGACGCCGCCTTTCGCGCGGCCCCGACGAACATGGCTCTGGACGAAGCCCTCTTCGAATGGTCGGTCGCCCGGGGCGCGGCGGCGGTCCGCCTCTACCATTGGGACCGCTTCGCCAGCACCGTCGGCTACTTCCACCGCGGTCCCCTCCCCCACGCGGGAGCGGTGCGCCGCTTCACCGGGGGCGGTTTGGTCGAGCACGGGGGGGACCTTACCTTCTGCCTGGTCCTGCCGCGCGGAGCCGCCCCCGCCCTGGCCTCCGCAGCCGAACGCTACCGCTGGATCCACGAGACGCTCGCCCGCGCCCTGGCGACGACCGGGCTTCGGGCCTCCCTCGCGCCGGAGCAGGCGCCCCGGGCCCTCGGACCCTGTTTCGCCAACCCCGTTCCCTGGGATCTGCTCGACGCCGCCAGCGGCGCAAAGATCGGCGGCGGGGCGCAGCGGCGATCCCGGGGCGCGGTGATCCACCAAGGCAGCCTGCGCCTTCCCGAAGCCTTGCGGAATCCCGACGCGGATTGGATCGGGGCCTTCCTCGCGGGGCTCGCCGCCACCACCGCGCCCCTCGACGAAGCCCTCCGCAGCGCCCTCCTCGCCGAGGCGCCCGCCCGCGAGGCGGCCCGCTACGGAAGCGAGGCCTGGAACCGTCCGAACGGCAAGGCCGGGAGACCGCAAGGCCATCCCGCCCAAAGGCCCTGAAAACCAACCTAGCCCCCTCCCCTACTCCTTGATCCAACGCTTCGACTTGAACTCGTAGCGCGGCAGAGCTCCGGGCTCGACGACCCGGACGGGAACGCGCAGGGCGAACGCGTCGGCCAATTCGCGCTGGACCCGCTCGGCGAGGTCGGGCCTGGCCCGGGCATCGGCCTCGAGGCGCACTTCCAGCTCGGCCATGGACTGGCGCATCGTCTGGAGCACCTGGAACTCGACGACTTCGGGAAAGCTGCGGATGATCTTCTCCACCGCCGTCGGATAGACGTTGACGCCGCGGATGACGACCATCTCGTCGATGCGCCCGAGGATGCCGCCCTCGAGGCAGAGGATGGGCTCGCCGCCCTGCGGCGGGACGAAGCCGGCCTTCTCGACGAGATCTCCGGTGCGGTAGCGCAGCAGGGGCGAGGCGGTGCGGGCGAGCGTGGTCAACACCAGCTCGCCCTTCTGCCCCGGCGCGACCTCGCGCTGGGTGTCGCGGTCGATGATCTCGGCGAAGTAGGCCTCCTCGAGCACGCAGAGCGCCAGGGGGCGGTCGGGATGCTCGTAGGTGACCGGACCGGTTTCGGTCATGCCGTGGTGGTCGAAGATGCGGGCGCCCTTCCACAGCTCGGCAAGGCGGCGCCGCACCTCGGGGAGGCTGCCGCCCGGCTCGCCCGCGACGACGATCTTCTTCAGCCGGTAGGCCGCCGTCTCGTCCCCGGCGTGGGAGGCGTAGAGCTCGCCGAGGCGCATCGCGTAGGTCGGGGTGCAGCAGAGCACCTCGACCTCGTTCGCGACCATGGCCTGCAAGCGGGCCTTGCTGCTGAGCCCCCCTCCGGGAATGGAGAGGTTGCCGCGCCGTGTCGCCGCCTCGAAGGCGGTCCAGAAGCCGAGGAAGGGGCCGAAGGAGAAGGCGAAGAAGATCTTGTCCCCGCTCGAGACCCCGGCCGCGTCGAAGACGCGATCCCAGCAGTCGAGCATGGACGCCCAGCTCTCCGTCGTGTCGAGGGTGGGCAGCGGGCCGCGCGTGGTGCCGCTGCTCTGGCAGAAGCGCGAGTAGCGCTCGAGGGGATAGGTCAGGTTCGAGCCGTAGGGCGGGAACTCCTCCCGGTCCCAGACGAGGTCCATCTTGGTGGTGAAGGGCATCTTCGCGACGAAGTCGCCGAGCGACGCCGGACCGCCCGCGAGCCCCGCCTTCCCGATGCGCTCGCGGTAGAAGGCGTTGCCCTTGCGCAGCTCGCCCAGGAGCGTCCGCAGCCGCCCGAGCTGGAGGGCCTCGATGCGGGGGCGCGTCATTTCGCCTTCGGCGTCTGCGCGGCGGCCACTTTCCCCTGTTCCCGGGGAGCCGGGTCGGGCTTGAACTTGACCACGAGGTAGGCCCCGGTCGCCGCCATGACGATGCCGAGGACGAACTGCCAGCGGATCCCGGCGAGGCCGCCTGCGGGCGGATGCATCGCCATCGCGACGACGGCGTTGACGATGGGGGCGCCCGCGAAGACGATGGACATCACCATGGCCGGGGCGCTCCGGTTTCCCTGCGCGAAGAGGGCGCCGAGGGAGAGCAGGACGAAGAAGGCACCGATCGCGCCGAGGATGCCGGCGAAGAGGGAGAGCCAGAGCCCCTTTCCGGGAAAGCTCCAGTCCGAGCCCCGCAGCACGAGGATGAGCAGCGGAGCCAGCACCGCGGTGAGGAAGTAGGCGACGCCGACGAAGAGGAAGGCCTTGTAGCGGCCGTTCACCGGATCGGCCATGCCGACCTGGCCCATGTGGAGGAAGATGCCGTAGAGCCCCCAGGTCGCGACCGTGCCGAGGGCGAAGTAAAGCCAGGAGTAGCTGCTCATGGGATCCATCCAGGGGTGATGTTCGAGTGATTCAGGAGGGGACGAGGCCGGCGGGCGCGGCCTCGATTTTCTCGCGCCATTCCTCGGGGATGGCAACCGCTTTCATCCGGCGCGTTTCGGCATCGAAGGAAACGCAGACGATGGTGAAGCGTCCCGTCGCGGCGAGAGCGCGCTCGGCGGGATCGTCGGGCTGCTTCCAGAACTGGAAGAAATAGTGGATCGTCTTGCCGCGCAGCTCCTCGACGAGCAGCTCGATCTCGACCTCCTCCTCGAAATGGAGGGGGAGCCGGTAGTCGGCCGAGGCGTGGACCCGGGGCCAGCCCACGTTCGGCCCCTGGCTCTCGGCTCCGTGGCGGAAAGGGTGGACGGAGAAGCCGAGGGAGCGGTAGAAGGCGTGCTCGGCCGACTCCATGAAGCGGAAGAAGTTCGAGAAATGCATGATCCCCGCCACGTCGGTGTCGGCGAACTCGACGCGGCGGCGGTGGAG
>CAYMMC010000327.1:0-4355 GCA_964391125.1 uncultured Akkermansia sp. | reverse complement strand
GCAAGACCAACTGCCCCGCCTGCTCCCGGGTCTGCCCCGAGGTGGCCATCATGTTCCCCAAATACGCCTCCGGCCCCATCAACGGCGAGGAAGTCCGGGGCGAGGACGTCGCGCGGGAGAGCATGAAGATCGACATCTCCAGCCTCCTCGGCGGCGACATCTACTCCAGCCTCCGCAACCGCAGCGAGAAGGCGAAGTCGCGCTTCTCCAAGGAGCGCAGCCCCGACAAGGCCCTCGACGAGCGCAAGCGCTGCCTCGTCCAGCTCCGGCAGTCGGGCCTCGTCCCCGCCGAGGTCCTCGCCGAGCTCGACCTCTCCTCCCTCCCCTCCCCCGAGGCCATCCAGCGCAAGGCCCGCGAGCTGGCGGCGCTGCGGGAGGGCCTATAGGCTTGGGCTCGGGCGCAACAGCCGAAACAGCCCTCCGCGAGGACCTTGCCCCCGTCGGCGACCAAGCAGGGCCGCAACCCGCAGGGTCGTTTCAACGCAGCTCCAGCGAAGCCTCCGGCTCCCCGATCGAAGACAAACCAAGGTTTTTCCTTGCGGGGTTCTTCAACAAGTCCCCTAGGCCCCTTCGCGGATCGAGGTGCCCGTCCAGCCCATCTTGTGGTGGAGGATGCCGAAGAAGTCCTGATGCGGCAGGGTGATCAGCGGCAGGGTGAACTCGGCCCGGCGCAGATGCACCCTCGCGGGCTCGGAAAGGACGTCGAGGAGCTGTCCGTCGACGAGCAGGGTCAGCTCGTCCCGCTGCGGCGGGGCTTCGAAGACGAGCCGGCTGGAGGCGTCCACCACCAGCGGCCGGTTGGCGAGGGAATGCGGGCAGATCGGGGTGACCACGAAGACCCCCGCGTCCGGCTGCACCAGCGGCCCTCCCGACGAGAGCGAATAGGCGGTGGAGCCCGTCGGCGTCGAGAGGATGAGCCCGTCGCCGGTGTAGCGGTTCGCGAAGACCCCGTTCACGAGCGCTTCGACATGGATGACGCGCGAAGCGACGGCGCGGCAGATCGTCACTTCGTTGAGAGCGTAGAAGGTCTCCCCCACCGGGCCTCCGTTCTGCTCCAGCTCCCCGGCGATGAGGATCCTCTCGGAGTGGTGGTAGGTCCCCTCGACCAGGGCTTCCACCAAGGCGCCGCTCTCCTCCTCCGTCGCGCAGGTGAGGAAACCGAGGGTGCCGGTGTTGATCGCGGCCACGGGCTTGATCCTCGGCCCCATCTGCCGCACCAGCCAAAGGAGGGTGCCGTCGCCGCCCAGCAGGACGATCAGATCGACGGCCTCGTCGAAGTCGGCCAGGGGGACGCCTCCGGGCAGCCCCGCGAGCGCGGCGGTCCCCGCCTCCAGGCACACTTCCCGCTCCGCCCGGTGGAAGCGGCCGACGAGGTCGCGCAGCAGCGCCGCGGCGCCGGGCTTGTCTGGGTTTGCGAGGATTCCTATTCGGGATGTCTCAGCCATGCGAGGAATTCGAGGTTGCCGTCGGCGCCACTGATAGGCGATGGGATCACCCCCTGCCAGCGTTTTCCCAGCGCCCCGGTGGCGAAGGCGCGGATCCTCTCAACCGCCTCCTCGCGCAGCGCCGGATCCCGGACGATGCCGCCCTTGCCGATCTGCTCCCTCCGCAGCTCGAACTGGGGCTTGATCAGACAGACGAGGTCGCCCCCGGGCCGCAGCACTCCGAAGGCCGGGCCGAGGATGAGGGTGAGCGAGATGAAGGAGAGGTCCATCACCACCAGATCGACCGGCTCGGGCAGGTCCGCAGGCTGGAGATGGCGAAGATTGAAGCCCTCGCGCGAGACGACGCGCGGGTCGCTTCGCAGCTTCCAGGCGAGCTGGTTGCTCCCCACGTCGAAGGCGTAGACCTTCGAGGCGCCGCGCTGGAGCAGGCAGTCCGTGAAGCCTCCCGTGGAAGCCCCCGCATCGAGGGCGGTCTTTCCGGACACCCCGATGCCGAAGACGTCGAGCGCCCCTTCCAGCTTGAGCCCGCCCCGCCCGACGTAGCGGGGTCGGCTTTTCACCTCGACGGACGCGTCCTCGTCGACCCTGAGGCCCGGCTTGAGGTTGCCCCCATGCCCCTCGACGCGGACCTCCCCGGCGAGGATGAGCCGTTTCGCCGTCTCCCGCGAATCGCAGAATCCGCGCCGGAGCAGGAGCTGGTCGAGTCGTTCTTTCGCCATGGGCAAGTCGGCGCGGAGGTCGGGGAAGGGATGGCCGCGTCGCCACGTCGAGCGAGCCCGGCGCCCTCGCCTACGGGAAACGCCGACGCCTTCCGCACAAATCAATCGAGCACCTTGATCTTCACGTTGCGGAACGAGACCACGTCGCCGTGGTCCTGCAGGCTGAGGTGGCCCCGGGTCGCCTTGCCGAACTTCTCGAACTTCGCGAACTTGCTCGCCGCCACCTTCGCGTCCCAGTCGGCCGAGCCCTTCGCGTATTCGGCGTACTTGACGCCGTTCATGTAGTGAACGCATTTCTCCGGCGTGATCACGATGTGGATCGTATTCCACTCGCCGGCGGGCCGGGTGGCGTCGGTGTCGGACGCGTAGAGCTGGTAGAGCCAGCCGGCCTTCTGCGGATCCCTGCCGTCGACGTTGTCCTGGATCTGGATCTCCGGCCCGGTGCGCCAGGGCGTCGGCTCCTCCTCGGTGACGTGGTACATCAGGCCGCTGTTGCCGGCCTTGCCGATGCGGTAGTCCAGCTTCAGCTCGAAGGCGCCGTAGGTCTCCTTCGTGACGATGTCCCCTCCCCCCTTCTTCGTCAGGGTGAAGGCCCCGTCGGCGACCTGCCATTTGTCGTCGAGCCCCTCCTTCCTGAAGTTGCGCCACAGGGAAAGGTCCTTGCCGTCGAAGAGCAGGGTCCAGCCCTCCGCCTTTTCGGCCTCGGTCAGCGCATTGGGCTCGGCGGCGTAGGCGGCGCAGACGAGGAGGAGCGGGGCGAGGAGGAGGGCGGGGGCTTTCATCGACCGACTGTTGTACCATGCCGCGCCGCCGTCGGCAAGGGCGCGATGCGGCGAAGCGCTCCGAACTCGCTCAGGCGCCGGGGTCCAGCCGACGCGGTCGGATCAGGAGGACGAGGCCGACCGAAACGAGGGCCACGACGGCGAAGGCCCCGAAAGTGACGTTGAGCGGCACCTGCCGGTCGTTGAGCACCCCGAAGACCCAGTCGGCCACGCCGCCGAAGGTCATGCTGACGAAGTTCATGATCCCGTAGCCCGTCGCGCGCAGCTCCGGCCTCGCGATCTGGCAGAGGATGGGCATGTTGTTGCAGTCGAAAAAGCCCCAGCCGATCCCGAACAGCACCAGGCCGAAGATGGCAAGGGCGAAGGAGTTCGCGGCCGGGGCGTTGCCCACGCTGAAGAGCGCCGGGATGATGAGGGCCATGCCGATCGCGCTGACGTAGAGGCGGCCCCTCTCGCTGCGGCGCATCCAGCGGTCCGCGAGCCAGCCGCCGAGGATCGCGGCGAGCAGCGCCGCCGCCTGCCAGTAGAGCGAGGCGGAGACGCCGGCCTTGCCCTGGCTGATGTTGAAGGACTTCTGAAGGATGGCGGGCATCCAGTCCCGCACCACCCAGGCCGCCACCGCCGGCAGGGTGAAATAGGCGACGAGCAGGAGGAAGGACCGGTTCGTGAAGAGCTCCCGCGCCGCCGCCGCCACGCCGGGCTTCTCCATGGGCCGCTCGACGGAGGACCTGGGCGGATTCTTCAGGAAAAAGAGCAACGGGATGGCGTAGAGGATGCCCGCGATCCCGGTCCAGTCGAAGGCGAGGCGCCATCCCAGCGAAGGCTCGTCGGCGACGTAGCCGGCGAAGCCGCCCAGCATGACCCCGCAGTAGATCCCCATCTGGTGGATGCCGACGGCGCGGGAGCGGGTCGGCCCGAGATGGAAGTCCGTGATCAGCGCCAGGGCCGCCGGAATGTAGAAGGCCTCGCTGATTCCCATCAGGGTGCGGGCCCAGAGCAGCTCGGTGTAGCTGTCCACCCGTCCCGTCCACCAAGTGATGCAGGACCACACGAAGAGGCTCGCGCAGATCGTGAGCTTGCGGCTGAAGCGGTCCGCGATGTAGCCGCCGATGGGACTGCAGACGGCGTAGACGAATTTGAACTTGCCCAGCATCAGCCCCCAGTTCGCCTCCGTGCCGATGCTGGGGATGTCGCCCATCACCGAGACCTTCATCGCCGCGATCATCTGCCGGTCGAGGTAGTTCAGCAGCGCCACCGGGAAGAGCAGCAGGACCATGAGCCACGCCGTGCGCGAGGCCGGTGAGGCCGGGGATTGCAGAGAGTTCATTCGGTGGAGGGAAAGGGCTTAACCCGTCCTCGCGCCGGGGGAAAGGGAAAAAGCCCCCGGAGCGGCGGCGCATTCCGGGGGC
>CAYMMC010000326.1:0-4369 GCA_964391125.1 uncultured Akkermansia sp. | reverse complement strand
CGTCGCCTACAATTGGGACACCGACACCCTCTTCGTCGTCGGCGACGGCGGGCGCTCCGTGACCCAGGTCTCGAAGACCGGCGTCCTCATCGACACCATGACCCTCGCCCTCGGCTCCAGTCCGCAGGGCACCGCCTTCTACGATCCCGAGGGCATCGCCTACCTCGGAGGAGGGCAGTTCGTGATGACCGAGGAGCGCGACCGCCAGCTCGTCAAGTTCACCTACGCGGCGGGCACCACGCTGACCCGCGCCGCGGCGCAGACCGTCAAGCTCGGCACCTATGTCGACAACGTCGGACTCGAGGACGTCACCTTCGACCCGATCAGCGGCGGCTACATTCTCGTGAAGGAGATCTCGCCCCTCGGGATCTTCCAAACGACGGTTGATTTCGACGCCGGAACTGCCTCGAACGGATCGCCCTCGACGGTCAACTCGGTCGATCTCTTCGATCCCGCGCTCACCGGCATGACGGACTTCGCGGGCGTCTTCGCCCTCGCCAACCTCCCCGGGATGAGCGGCCAAGCGCAGGAAAGCCACCTCCTCGTGCTCAGCCAGGAGGACGGACGGGTCGTGGCCATCGACCGGAACGGGACGATCGCCTCGACTCTCCAGATCGCCGTCTCCCCCGGCGACACCCTCAACGCCGCCGAGCAGCAGCACGAAGGGATGAGCATGGATGCGGCCGGCTTCCTCTACATCGTCAACGAGAACGGAGGCGGCGGCATCGACTATCCCGAGCTCTGGGTCTACGCGCCCGCCGACTTCCCCAACGCGCCCCCCACGAGCCTCAGCCTGAACAGCGCGGTGACCGAGATCATGGAGAACACCCCCACCCTCGCGCCGATCAAGCTGGGCGTCGTCGCCGTCGAGGACGACGGGCTCGGAGTCAACGAACTCAGCCTCTCCGGAGCGGACGCGGCCTTCTTCGAGATCGCCGGGACCACCCTCTATCTGAAAGCCGGCACCGTCATCGACTACGAGACCAAGGACAGCTACAGCGTCGCCATCGCGGTCGACGACACCTCCGTCGGCGCCACCCCGGACGCAACCTACCACTACACCCTCACGGTCCTCGACCAGGAACCCGAGACGGCGCCCCTGCCCGCGCTGCTCATCACCGAAGTCGCCCCGTGGTCGAGCGGCGACAGCCCCGTCGGCGCGGACTGGTTCGAAGTCACCAACGTCAGCGAAAGCCCCGTCAACATCGAAGGGTGGAAGGTGGACGACAGCTCCAAGAGCTGGAGCGCCGCCATCGCCCTCAACGGCATCGCCACCATCGCCCCCGGCGAATCGGTGATCTTCATCGAAACCGACGACTTGGCCGCCAAGGCCGCCTTCTTCCGGAGCCATTGGTTCGGAGACGCTCCGCCCGCCGGACTCCAGATCGGCAGCTACTCCGGCAGCGGCATCGGTCTCAGCACCGGCGGCGACGGGGTCTGGCTCTTCGACGCAGCCGGCCAAGTGCATTCGGGAGTCTCCTTCGGCGCTTCGCCCTCCGGCCCCCAGCTCCCGACTTTCGACAACACGGCCGGTCTGAACGACACGGCGATCAGCAAGCTCAGCGTCTCCGGAGCGAACGGAGCCTTCCGCGCCGCCGGAAGCCCCGCCGAGATCGGCTCTCCCGGCCACGCGGCGCCCGGCCAGCTCGTCATCACCGAAGTCGCGCCCTGGTCGAGCGGAAACAGCCCGCTCGGCGAGGACTGGTTCGAAGTCACCAACGTCGGCGCCCGCGTCGTGAACCTCGCGGGATGGAAGATGGACGACAGCTCCGAGTCGCCCGTGGCCGCCGTCCCCCTCCAAGGGATCTACTCGATCGCTCCGGGCGAATCCGTCATCTTCATCGAGACCAACGACCTCCCCGGCAGAGCCGCCGCCTTCCTCGACCTCTGGTTCGGGGCTAGCCCGCCCGCCGGACTCCAGATCGGCAGCTACTCCGGCAGCGGCGTCGGTCTCAGCACCGGCGGCGACGCCGTCAACCTCTACGACACCACCGGCACGCGCCGCGCCAAGGTCACCTTCGGCCAGTCGCCGAGCTCCGCGCCCTACGGGACCTTCGACAACACCGCCCTGCTGGAGAACGCGGAGATCGTCCTCTTCAGTTCGCCCGGAGTCAACGGCGCCTTCGCCGCGGCGAACGATCCGAACGAAGTGGGCTCGCCCGGGGCGCTTTTCGTCACGGTCGATCCGGTCGTCGCCAATGGCGGCGCAGGTGGCTCCGTCACCGGAGGAGGCACCCTGCCGCTCGGCAGCGACGCCGTCTTCACCGCCACGCCCAATCCCGGCTACAGCTTCCGAGGATGGAGGGTGAACGGGACGGTCTCCCCGGAGACCTCCACCACCCTGAACACGACCGTGACCGCCGGGATGCAGGTCGAGGCCCTCTTCGCCTACACCCTGCAGCTCCTCCACCTCTCCGACGGCGAGGCCGGGCTGCTCGCCTCGCAGACCGCGCCCTACCTCGCGGCGCTCGTCGACGCCTTCGAGGAGGACCACGACAACACCCTCATCCTCTCCGGCGGAGACAACTTCATCCCCGGACCCTTCCTCGGCGCGGGGACCGACCCATCCCTCAACGCCGTGCCCTCGGTGGGGGCCACCGACGTCGCCCGGCCCGACATCGCCATCCACAACCTCATCGGCGTGGAGGCCTCGGCCATCGGCAACCACGAATGGGACCTCGGCTCCAACGCCTTCATGGGCGCCATCGCCCCCTCCGGCGCCTGGACCGGGGCCCGCTTCCCCTACATCTCCGCCAACCTCGACTACTCCGGGGACTCCGTCGCCAACGCGCGCTTCACCGACGTGCCCCTCGACGGAGCCGCCACCGCCATGCCCGAAGCCTCGACCCTGGGCTCCCGGCTCGTCCCCGTCGCCGTGGTGGAGAAAGGCGGCGAGAAGATCGGCCTCGTCGGAGTGACCACCCAGATCCTCGGCAACATCTCCTCGCCCAGCGGCACCTTCGCCAAGGGCTTCCCGCCCGGCACCGCCGGCGAGGACGACATGGACCTGCTAGCCACCCACGTGCAGCCCTACATCGACGAGCTGATCGCCGAGGGCATCGACAAGGTCGTCCTGCTCTCGCATCTCCAGCAGATCGAGAACGAAAGGCTCCTCGCCACCAAGCTCTCCGGCGTGGACATCGTCCTCGCGGCCGGATCCAACACCCGCCTCGGCGACGACGACGACGTGGCCGTGCCCTTCCCCGGACACGAGGCCGACTTCGCGGACACCTACCCCGTCGTCACCGCCGGCCTCGACGGCAAGCCCGTTCTGGTCCTCAACACCGACAGCGAATACACCTACCTCGGGCGCCTCGTCGTCGACTTCGACGAGAACGGCGAGATCCTCGTCGACGGCCTTGCCGCCCGCGTCCCCGTCAACGGGGCCTACGCCTCCACCGCCGGGAACGTCGCCGCCGCCTGGGGCGTGGCCGAGGCCGGCATCTACGGCTCGGCCGCCTTCGCCCCCGGCACCAAGGGGGCCGCGGTGAAGGAGGTCGTCGACGCGGTCCAGGCCGTCATCGGCGCCAAGGACGGCGACGTCAAGGGCTACACCTCCGTCTACCTCGAGGGCGAGCGCAACTTCGTCCGCAGCGAGGAGACCAACCTCGGCAGCCTCAGCGCCGACGCCAACGCATGGGCCCTGCGCCGCATCCTCGACGACGGCGTCCCCGTCGTCTCCATCAAGAACGGCGGCGGCATCCGCGCCCAGATCGGCTCGGTCGCCGTCGGGAGCGGGGAGAAGCTGCCTCCGGCGGGCAACCCCGACGCGGAGAAGCCCGCCGGGGCGATCTCCCAGCTCGACATCGAGAACGCGCTGCGCTTCAACAACCGGCTCATGGTCTTCGACACGACGCCCGAGGGCCTCAAGGCCATGCTCGAGCACGGCGTGGCCGCCGGCAGGCTGCAGGGGCGCTTCCCGCAGGTCGGCGGCGTGGTCTTCGCCTGGGACGAGTCGCTGCCCCCCGGCGAGCGGATCGTCTCCATCGCCCTCGCCGGCGAGTCCGGCCAGCCGCGCGAGGCCGTCTACGGCGGAGGCTCCTTCTCCCCCTGGGCGCCCCCGCTCATCCGTCTGGTCACCCTCAACTTCATGGCCAACGACGGCGACGGCTACCCCTCCAAGGCCAACGGGAGCAACTTCCGCTACCTGCTGGAGGGCGGAACCCTGAGCGATCCGGTGGACCCCTCCGAGAACTTCACCGCCGCCCCGGCGCTGCCCGGCGACGCCATGGGCGAGCAGCAGGCCTTCGTCGAGCTGCTCGCCGACAGGCACGCCACGCCGGAGAGCGCCTTCGCCATGGCCGACACCCCGGCGGCGCTGGACCCCCGCATCCAGAACCTCGCCTTCCGCAGCGACGCCGTGCCGGTC
>CAYMMC010000325.1:0-4370 GCA_964391125.1 uncultured Akkermansia sp. | reverse complement strand
CCCTCGCCACGCCCTTCGTCGTCGATTGGGACGGCGACGGACTCCAGGACATCCTCTGCGGCAACACGGCGGGGAACATCGCCTTCTTCAAAAACCTCGGCATGGCCGAAAACGGACTCCCCAAATGGGCCGCTCCCGTCCTCATCGAGACGACCGACGGCGAGCCTTTCCGAGTCCTCGCCGGGCCGAACGGCTCCGTACAAGGCCCCTGCGAGGCCAAATGGGGCTACACCAGCCTCTCCGCCGCCGACTGGGACGGCGACGGCAAGCTCGACATCATCTACAACTCCATCCTCGGGCGCATCGGCCTCCTTCGCGGCACCGGCGACCCCCTGCGCGTCGAGCCCGCTGTCTTCGACACCGGCTTGAAGGAATACCCGCCCAAGTGGCAGTGGTGGCAGTCGCTCTCCAGCGACACGCTCACGCAGTGGCGCACCACCCCGCTCGCCATCGACTACGACGGCGACGGCCAGCTCGACCTCGTCGCGATGGACCAAGAAGGCTACCTCGTCCTGCGCCGGGGCGGAGGCAAGGCCGAACGCATCTTCGTCGATGAGGACCACCAGCCCCTCCAGCTCAATGCGCATTCCGCCGGCCGCAGCGGACGAGCCCAGCTCGCCAAGGTCGATTGGGACGGCGACGGACGCCTCGACCTGCTCGTCAATTCGCAGAACGCCGTCTGGTATCGGAACGTCGCCGACCACGAGGGCAAGGTCGTGCTGAAGAAGATCGGCAATGTCACCGAGCGCGACGTCTCCGGCCACAACACCGCCCCGACCGTGGCCGACTTCGACGGCGACGGCGTGCCCGAACTCGTCCTCGGCGCCGAGGACGGCCGCATCTACTATTTGCGCCGCGACGACGGCATCGCCTACTCCGACGCAGACCTGAAACCCCGCGAACCCGCCAAAATGAAAGAACCCCGCTTCCCCGGCTTCGTGAAGGAGGAATTCATCTACGACGAGGCCCCCTTCCCGCAATGCCACGCCTCCACCCTCGCCGAGACCGACCGCGGCCTCGTCGCCGCCTGGTTCGGCGGCACCCGCGAAAAGGATCCAGACGTCGGCATCTGGTCGAGCTACCACGACGGCAGCGGATGGAGCCGCCCCGTCGAATGGGCCAACGGCATCCAGCACGGGGGCAAGCGCCATCCCACCTGGAACCCCGTCCTCTGGCAGGCCCCCGGCGACGGACCGACCTACCTGTTCTTCAAAGTCGGCCCCGATCCGCAGACTTGGTGGGGCGAGGTCATGGTCAGCTACGACCGCGGACGCTCCTTCCGCCATCGCCGCCGCCTCCCCGAGGGCATCGACGGACCCGTGCGCGGCAAGCCCATCCAGCTCGCCGACGGCAGCCTGCTCTGCCCCTCCTCCACCGAGCACAACAACGACTGGCGCTTCCACTTCGAGATCCTGACAAACCTCTCAAAACCCGAACTCGGCCCATCTTGGCAGCGTTTCGAGCCGGAGACTCAACCCTATCAAGTCATCCAACCAACCGTGTTGACCCTCGCCGACGGCAGCCTGCGCACCCTCTACCGCTCGAAGAACGAAAAGATCATCGCCAACCGCTCCACCGACGGCGGACGCACTTGGAGCGAGCTGGAGGAGACCAACCTGCCGAACAACAACTCCGGTATCGAGGCCCTCACCCTCGCCGACGGGCGGCACCTGCTCCTCTACAACCACATCGGCGGTGATCGCAAGGACGGCTGGGGCAAGCGCAACGTGCTGAACCTGGCCGTCAGCAAGGACGGTCTCGAATGGGAGGCCACGGCCTTCATCGAGAAGGAGGAGAAAGGCGAGTTCTCCTACCCCGCCATGATCCAGACCCGCGACGGCCTCGTCCATATGACCTACACCTGGAACCGGAAGAAGATCAAACACGTCGTCGTCGATCCGGCGAAGCTGGAGGCGCAGCCGATCACCATCTTCGAGCCAAAGACTGAAAAGGAGGATGGGACCGCTGATCCTCGCTGATCCTCGCTAATTTTTTGCTGTTCAGCATGCCGCACCATTTAACGATCACTTCCGGCACAGCCAAAAAAGCTGCGGCAGGCTTGGCCGTGGCATGGGCTTCCAGCCCATGCATCTGGAAAGGACTCCGAAGACCCCGGACCACCGTTCGCTCTGATGCAAAGACGATCAGGTGTTCGGCGTCTTGGCACGGTGCATGGGCTGGAAGCCCATGCCACATCAGGAGGGACGAACCGTCAAATCGCATCGTATGAAGCCTCTGCTCTAGATTCTCGCAGCATTCGCGGCAGGAACCATTCTGCTTGTCGTCATGATGGTTCCTCGCGGGCATCCAGACGAGCGGCAGGCACGCCGCGACTATCTGGCCGAGCATCCAACCCACACCATCGAACGCATTGCCGTGGACGAACAGGAAGTTGCCACCGTGTCCTACCGTATTTCCTATCGCGTTCCCGGCGATCCCTTCCTTCACGAGGAGTTCCGCCAATACCTCCACCACCACTCCGATGGACAATGGCGAATCTCCCACAGACTTCCCAAGCGCCCCCCATTCCCGAGCCAGCAAACCTTTCACCTTTTACTCCCCCTCCGCCTCCGATGACACCCCGCTATCAGGGCATCGTCCCACCGCTCATCACCCCGCTCACCGCCCGCGACACCCTCGATGTCGCCGGCCTCGAGCGGCTCGTCGAACGCCTCGTCGCCGGCGGCGTCTCGGGTTTGTTCATCCTCGGCACCACCGGCGAGGCCCCCAGCCTCAGCTACCGGCTCCGCCGCGAGTTCGTCGAGCGCGCCTGCCGCTTCGTCGCGGGCCGCATCCCCGTGCTCGTCGGCATCACCGACACCTCGCTGGTCGAATCCGCCAGCCTCGCCGCCCACGCCGCCGACTGCGGGGCCGACGCCGTCGTGACCTCGGCCCCCTACTACTTCCCCGCCGGACAGCCCGAGCTGCGCGAATTCCTCGAAGACCTGCTGCCCGAGCTGCCTCTGCCGCTGATGCTCTACAACATGCCCGCCCTGACGAAGACCTCCTTCTCCGCCGAGGTCGTCTCCTGGGCCTTGCAGCAGGAGCGCATCGCCGGGCTGAAGGACAGCTCCGGCGACCTCGTCTACTTCCGCCGCATGAGACGGCTCGCCGCGACGGTGCGGCCCGACTGGTCCTTCCTCGTCGGTCCCGAGGAACTGCTCGCCGAGACCGTCCTCCTCGGCGGCCACGGCGGCATCAACGGCGGGGCGAACCTGCATCCCACGCTCTATGTCTCCCTCTACGAGGCGGCGAAAGACGGCGACCTCGCCCGCGCCCGCGAACTGAGCGAGCATGTCATGAACCTGAGCGAAGCCATCTACCATGTCGGACGCCACGGCTCGGCCATCATCAAGGGCCTGAAATGTGCGCTCTCCCTTCTCGGCGTCTGCGACGACTTCATGGCCGCGCCCTTCCACCGTTTTCAGGAGGCGGAGAGGGAGATCATCGCGCAACATCTGGAGACGCTCGGGATTCCGAAGTGAGACGATTCGATATGACACAAGAAACGAGCGGCAATCTCCTCCCTATGTGGCATGGACTTCCAGCCCATGCACCGTGCCAAGACGCCGAACACCTGATCGCCCACGCATCGGAGCGAACGGAAATCAGCGGCCTTTGGAGTCTCCACGAAGTGAATGGGCTGGAAGCCCATGCCACATAGCAAATCAGCAGTCCCCAAATCCCCCATGAACCCGAAACGCATCCTCCTCGCCGCCAGCGGCGACGCCCGCCTCTCCGCCAACCAGCGCTGCTGGCCGACCCAGGCCGCGATGGAAGACGACCTCGTCGCCGCCTTCTCCCGACTCGGAGCCGACGTCGAACGCCTCCACCCCTACGATGCCGAGGCCGGGCACGGATTCCTCGATTCGCAAAAACGCTGCCTCGAAGTCTTCCGCGACATCGACCGGGACGCCCCCCTCGTCGTCGCGGAAAGCGTCTGGCAATACAGCCACCACGTCCTCGCCGGTCTGATCGGCCACCGCGGCCCCATCCTCACCGTGGCGAACTGGTCGGGGCAGTGGCCCGGCCTCGTCGGCCTGCTGAACCTCAACGGCTGCCTCCTCAAGGCGGGCGTGTCCTTCTCGACCCTCTGGGCCGAGGACTTCTCCGACAAAGGCGTCCAGGCGAAGCTGCGCGAATGGCTCGACAGCGGCGCGATCCGCCACGACCTCTCCCATTGCCGCCCCTACCGCTCCGGCGATTCCGAAGCCGAGGCCATCGGACGCGAACTCGCCCACGGCTTCCGCGCGCGCCGCTCCATCCTGGGCGTTTTCGACGAGGGCTGCATGGGCATGTACAACGCCATCATTCCCGACGAACTCCTCTTTCCCCTCGGCGTTTTTAAAGAACGTCTCTCGCAGAGCGCC
>CAYMMC010000324.1:0-4383 GCA_964391125.1 uncultured Akkermansia sp. | reverse complement strand
CGACCTCGACGGCAACGGCTTCCCCGACATCGCCGTGGCCGGCAAGACCGGCACCCACATCCTCTGGAACGACGGCTGGACCGAATAGGGGCCCAGACAGGGGCCGGCCTGCGCCTTCCGCAGCGGCTCAAGGCTTGCCGGGCAGGACGGGGCGGCCTTGGTCGTCGATGGGATGGACCGCGCCCATGCGCTCCAGCTCGGCCCTCATGGCGGCGGCCATGGCCTCGACCCGCTCGGGCTGCCTTTCGGCGAGATCGCGCTGCTCGTAGGGATCCTCGCCCAGGTGGAAGAGCTGGTAGCGCCGCCCCTCGGACTGGATCGCCCCGCCCTGGGCCGGCACCTCGGGCAAGGCGTGGTGGATCAGCTTCCAGTCCCCGTCGCGCCAGACGGTGAAGTAGTTGCTGCGGTGGACGTGGGGGTAGTGCATCAGGAAGCGCTCGGGCCGCCGCGGATCCCGCCGTCCCGCGAGAAGCGGGTCGAGGGGCGGGCTGTCCACGGGATGGAGCTCCGGGTCGGGCAGGGCATCGACGAGGCCGAGCAAGGTGGGGAACAGGCCGGTGACGTCGGCGACCTGGGTCTGGACGGCGCCCGCGGCGATGGGCAGCCGTCGCTGCCAAGGGTTGTCCGGATCCGGCGCCGCCCACGCGGCGATGAAGGGCGCCCGCATGCCGCCCTCGTAGTGCGAGCCCTTCTTCCCCCGGAGCGGGGCGGCGCAGGCGACTTCGTGCGCCCCGCCGAGGGGGGCGTCGCTGCCGTTGTCGCCGAGGAAGAGGACGAGGGTGTTCCCGGCGACGCCGAGGGTCTCGAGCCGGTCGAGGAGGTCGCCGAGGCTCTTGTCCATGCCCTCGATCAGGGTGGCGAAGGCCTGCCAGGCGGGAGGCAGGCCGGAATCGAGATAGTGCGCCGCGAAGCGCGGGTCGGGCTCGAAGGGGGAATGCGCCGCGTAGTGGGCGAAGTGGAGGAAGAAGGGAACTCCCTCGGCGACGGCGGCATCGACGAGCTTGCCGGCTTCGAGGGCGAGGGCTTCGGTGAGGAAGGTGTCGCCGCCATGGTAGCCCTCGAGACCGGGCACGGCGTTGCCGGCTCGCCGCCCCTTCCCGGCGTAGCCCCTCTCGCCGTAGTAGCTGCCGGGGGCCCCGACGGAGCGACCGGCGACGTTGACGTCGAAACCGAGATTCTCGGGATCGGCGCCCTCGCTGCCATCGGGTCCGAAGTGGGCCTTGCCGACGTGCAGGGTGCGGTAGCCGCGCCCGCGCAGGAGCGAGGCGAGGGTGGCGTCGTCCTTTTTCAATCCAAGCCAGTTCCAGTCGGGCGGCCCCTGGGGGCCCCGGTTGTCGGTCCGGGGGTGGATCCAGTTGGTGGTGCGGTGTCTCGCCGCGTTCTGCCCGGTCTGGATGGAGATGCGGGTCGGGGAGCAGACGCTCATGGCGTAGAACTGGCTGAAGCGGACGCCTCGCTCCGCGAGCCGCTCCATCGAGGGGGTCCGGTAGCGCTCGTTGAGGGGGTGGCGCACCGGCTTCCCGTCCGCGTCGGTCAGGAAGGGCACCGAGCTGTCCATCGCGCCCATGTCGTCGACGAGGAAGACGACCAGGTTCGGCAGCTCGGCGGCGCGGAGGTGGAACGGAGGCGCACCGAGGAGGAGGGCGAGGACGAAGGCTAGCCGATGCGGGCGCATGGGGCGAGCTTCGGAGAAAATGGCGGATCGGTCAAGCGCAGCGAGCGCCGGCAGGCCCGATCCGACCGGAGACGGAAACGCGCCGCCCCGGTTCCCCGAGGCGGCGCGTCCGCGAATTGGGAGACGGTCCGGGCCTCTCCCGAGCCCGTCGGAGCGGCTCACTCGAGCTCGATCTTCGAGGCGACGAGATACTTCTTCCCGTCGCGCTCCTCGATCTTGCCGGTGACCTTGGCCTTCTCGGCCCCGGAGCAGACGTGCTCGCTGGTCTTGCGCTTGCCGCCCTCCTCGAGGAGGTAGAGCGTGTCGCCGACCTTGAGGGTGTCCTCGCACTTGTCGGCCTGCTTCAGGTTGCACTTGGCGCAGGACATTTCGCCTTCGTAGGTCTTCTCCTCCGCCTGGGCGGTGGAGAGGGCGAAGGCGAAGACGGTTCCGAGGACGGCGGTGAACAGAGTTTTCATGATGGATGGATTGGGTGTTGGATGGATGTTGGGATTGGAGTCGTAGGGATACGGATGGTTCGGATCGGTCGTTGCGGCGTCCACCGCCCCTCCAGATTTCCTTGCTCCCCGGCAGCCCGACCGGAAGCGGCCGCAGCGGAGACGCAAGGTGAAACGGGCGGATCGCCTGCGGAATCAACAGCGGAAGACGCCGTAGAGCAGATGGAGGGGCACGGGCGGGGCGGCGCGGGGCGGGGGCTCGATCCGCGAGGAGAGCGACGAGGCCGCGGAGGGGACGAGGGCGAGCGACCCCGGACCGTCCGGAAGCAACGCGGGCAGCGGCATCAGCAGGACCGGCGGCGGGACCAACAGCTTGTCGGCCACGACGACCCCCGCCTTTCTCGCGCAAGGGCAGGTGTGCCGCGGGGCCTCCGCAGGGGCCGAGCCATCCTCGGCAGCGAGCTCCTGGCAGCAGCTCGGCGCGGTCTCCGCCCGGGGCGCGGCCACGGCGCAGCAACAGACCGGATTCCCGATCAGCAGCACCATGAGTAGGGCGGGGATTGCACGCAGCATCGCTCGGATTCTCTACCACGGAAGCGGCCCGCGTTCAATCCCAATCCATCCTCTCCGCAATGACGCGACCCGCCGCGGCGCAAGGCGCGGCGGGGCCTCGGGACCGGCGCAAGGATTCCCTTGCCCTTCCCTTACTCCGCCGCTTTGTTCTCCGCATGACTTCCACGACCTGCCCGATGTGCGAAATGGACGAAATCCTCACCCTCGAGGAGCATTTCGAATGTGTCACCTGCGGCCACGAATGGTCCCGCGAGGAGGCGGAAGAAGCGCGGGTGGTGAAGGACGCCTACGGCAACGTGCTCGCCGACGGCGACGTCGTCGCGATGGTCAAGGACCTGAAGATGCAGGGCAGCTCCCACGTCCTCAAGTCGGGCACCAAGTCGAAGCCGATCCGGCTCGTCGACGGCGACCACGAGATCTCCTGCCGGATGGACGGCATGGCCATCGCCCTGAAGGCCCAGTTCGTGAAGAAGGTGACGGCCTGACCCCTCCCCTCCCCCGCCCCGCCGCGGGGGACCTTGCGGGGCGTCGGCCCGGGGAGGCTCCGGCGTGTCCCCGTCCTTGCATTCCCCGTTGCGAAAACGGGCATCGTTTGGTTCCTTTCCCGTGCGCCGCCCCGTTCCCGGCGCCCCTCCGAAGACATGGCCGTCCAATACCGCGACTACTACGAAACCCTCGGCGTCCCCAAGGACGCTTCGCAGGAGGAGATCAAGAAGGCCTTCAAGAAGCTCGCCCGCCAGTATCACCCCGACGTGGCCAAGGACCAGCCCGACGCGGAGGAGCGCTTCAAGTCGGTGAACGAGGCCTACGAGGTGCTCGGCGATCCCGAGAAGCGGCAGAAATACGACACCCTCGGTCCGGAGTGGCAGCAGGGGCAGGACTTCGGCGGCTACGGCGGCCATCCCGGCGGGAGCTACGAATACCACTTCGGCGGCAGCACCGGCTTCAGCGACTTCTTCGAGAGCCTCTTCGGCGGACGCGGCGGCGATCCCTTCGGGGCCTTCGGCGGCGCCCGGACGGGCCGCCCCCGCTCCAACCGCCCCATGGCCGGCGAGGACATCGAGGCCGACCTGCTCGTGTCCATCGACGAGATCATGCACGGCTCCTCCCGCGAGCTCCGCCTCGCCCGGCCCGCCTCCGACGGACGGGCCGGGAAGGAATCGACCATCCGGGTCAAGATCCCCAAGGGCATCGCCGGGGGGCAGCGCATCCGTTGCGCGGGCCTCGGCTACCCGGGCAGCAACGGCGGCCCCGACGGCGACCTCTACCTCCGCGTCCGCCTGGAGCGGCATCCGCTCTTCAAGCCCGAGGGCCGCGACCTGCTGGGCGAGCTGGTCCTCGCCCCCTGGGAGGCCGTTCTCGGAACCAGCGCCACCATTCCGACGCCGCACGGCGACGTGAAGATGACGGTCAAGCCCGGCACCCAGCCCGGCACCCGGCTCCGCCTCCGCGGCAAGGGCCTGCCCGTCGGGAAGGAAGGCCACGGCGACCTCTACGTGACGGTGTCGATCGAGCTCCCCCCGGCGGTCGACGACGAGGAGCGGGCGCTGTGGCAGGCGCTGGCCGAAACGTCCTCCTTCCGCCCGAGGGGCTGAGGTGCGCCAGCCCTCTACGTACGTAGGCTTCAGCCGTTTCCGGGGCGAGAAAAAGCGTTGACTTTCCCCCTGCGGACCGGAGCGTTTTCCCTCAGTCCAAATT
>CAYMMC010000323.1:0-4391 GCA_964391125.1 uncultured Akkermansia sp. | reverse complement strand
CACATGCTCTCCGAACCGGATCTGTCGGAGCGCTACCAGTTCATGGTCTTCGCCGACCCCAGCGGCTATCCCGTCGCGGAGTCCTCCGCCCTGCTGGGGGAGCGGCTCGCGGAGCTCCGCGCCCATCTCGATCCCGAAGGCGACGATCCCCTCTCGCGCAATATGGTCGTGGTCGGCCACAGCATGGGCGGCATCCTCGCCCACACCCTCGTTGCCGACATCGGCGACCGGCTCTGGGAGCAGTTCGAGGTGCCCACCCCCTTCGACCAGCTCCGGATCGAGCCGACCCGAAAGGAGCGGCTTCGCGAGACGCTCTTCTTCGACCCGGATCCCGCCGTCCGGCGGGCGGTCTTCTTTTCCACCCCCCACCGCGGAGCGACCATGGCGGAGAAGACCTTCGCCGCTCTGCTCTCGCGCGCCGCGAAGCTTCCCACCGACGTCGTGACGACGTCGCACTTGCTTTTCGACCCTCACTTGATCACCAGCCCCGCCCTGCGCACGTTCCGCAAAGGCGCCTACACCGGGGCGCAATCGCTGCGACCCGGCGCACCGATGATCGCCGCCCTCGACGCCTCGCCCTACCTGCCCGGGGTGGTCTACCACAGCATCATCGGAGACCGGGGCAAAGGCGACAGCCCGGACAGCTCCGACGGCGTCGTCGATTACTGGAGCTCACACCAGGAAGGCGCCGCCTCCGAACTGATCGTCCCCTCGGACCACAGCTCCTACAAGGACCCCGCCGCCGTCGAGGAGTTGAAGCGCATCCTCTTCGAACACGTTGGTCTTCCCCGATGACCCGCTCCATGCAGACGCTGCGCCAACACCTGCTCGAAGGCCAGGCCATCCCCGCGATGCCCCTGGCGCTCCACGCCGACCGCCGCTGGTCGCAGCGCCACCAGCGCGCCCTGGTCCGCTACTACCTCGACGCCGGCGCCGGCGGCCTGGCCGTCGGCGTCCACACCACCCAGTTCGAAATCCGAGAGCCTCGGCACGGACTCCATCGGCCCGTCCTCGCCCTTTGCGCCGAGGAGGCGCGGCGCCATGCCGACCCGGGGCGGCCTCTCGCTCTGGTGGCCGGGGTCTGCGGCGGCACCGCGCAGGCCCTGCGCGAGGCGGAGCTCGCCCGCACCCTCGGCTACGATGCTGCGCTCCTCAGCCTCTCGGCTCTCCGCGACGCCCCGGACGCGGAGCTGATCGACCATTGCCGCCGCGTCGGCGAGATCCTGCCCCTCTTCGGCTTCTATCTGCAGCCCGCCATCGGGGGACGCAGCTACGGCTATCGATTTTGGCGCGAGTTCGCCGAGATCGAAGCGGTCGCCGCCATCAAGATCGCGCCCTTCGACCGCTACGCCACCCTCGACGTGGTCCGCGCCGTCGCCGACAGCGGGCGCGGAGACGTCGCGCTCTACACCGGCAACGACGACAACATCGTCCACGATCTGCTGACGCCCTTCCCCTTCGGCGACGCCGGCGCCCCGCCGCGACGCATCGTCGGCGGACTGCTGGGCCAATGGGCCGTCGGGACGAAGTGCGCCGTCGAGCTCCTCGACGCCGTCAAGGCGGACCGCCGCAGCGCCTCCGAATGGGCCGAGGTCAACGCCAGCCTCACCGACTTCAACGCCGCCCTCTTCGATCCTTCCCACCGCTTCGCCGGCTGCATCGCCGGCATCCAGGAGCTGCTCCGCCGCGAGGGGCTGGTGCCCTCCCGCGCCTGCCTCGATCCGCTCGAGGATCTCTCCCCCGGCCAGGCCGAGGAGATCGACCGGGTGCTGGAGCAACGATCCGAGTGGCAGGACACGGAATTCATCGCGGAGCATCTCTCCCGGTGGCTGGCCGACTGAGCCTCCCCCGCCCCGCCTCCCCCGGTGCGCTCAGCAAGGCGAACCCAGAACCCGGGGCATTCAGGCCCCGTCGTTCAGCTCGAAGGACATGCTGACGAAACCGCCCCCGCAGAATTCCCCGCCGAGGCGCGGCACGATCCGGAATTCGGGGAAGAGCAGCGGCCCGCCCGAGACGTTCTCGCGCCCCCGCCACCACATCACGATCCACGCGGTGCAGCCGACGACGCAGAGTCCGCCGAGGATGAAGACGACCGTGAGGATGACGGAGAGCATCTTTCCGCTTTCGTCGATGAAGATGCCTGGCGCATACTCGCGGAGCAGCTCGGGCGCGTCGGGCGAGGCCATCATCTCGTGGACGGAGGAGGCCGCCGTCAGAGAGGAGTCTCCCTTGCCCTCCTGCTCCATGAGCCGGCTCAGCCAATAGAGCTGGATGCTCAGCTCGATGGCCATCTTCTCGACCTGGTCGGGGGCGAGGTCGGCCACCGCGCCCTCGCGCAGGCAGTTCTGCAGGATGCGGTCGAAGACCGACTTCGGCAGCGAGCTGCGGATCGATTCGTTGAAGACGAGCTGAGTCTGCTGGGGCTGCTCGCGATAGTAGAGCATGAGAACGGCGGGCGAGTCGGAGAACCATTTCTGGTGAAGCGCCTCGATGTCCACGTCGGCGGGGATCTGCTGGTTCTCCCCGATGGCCATCACGTAGATGCGGATCTTCGACTCGTCGGCGTGGAACTCGAGGAAGCGCATGATGTCGTTCGACTTCTGCTCGGTCAGGAGGCGCTGCGGGTCGATCAGGAACTCGACGGGGGCGTGGGCGAAGTAGAGATCGGCGAGCTCGCCCTCGAGCGGCGGGAGCGGCTCGTAGGCCTCCTCCTCGACGATCTCCTCGGGGATGGTGAACGTACCGTCGGGGTTCTCGATGACGCGCTGGAACGAGGGATCGCCTCCCGCGAGCTCCTCCGTCCCCGGAGCGGGGCCGTAGAACTGGTCCGGACGGGGCGCGGCGGGGGCGGACGAAGCCAGCGCCGTCCCCGGCGCGGGCGGTCCCACGAACTCCGGATCCGGCACGACGGCGCCGGCGACCGCATCCTCGCCTGGACGAGCCGACGCGGCGACGGCGTCGGGGATCAGGCTCTTCGGCCAAAGCCCTCCGCCGAGGTAGTATTCCCCCGCCTCGCCCGGATTCTCCCACTCCGGCATCTCGATCCGGGCGAAGGCGAGCCCGAAGGGAAAGGAAGCCAGCAGCAGAAGCGTGGTGAGGCGTTTCATCGGAATCGTCTGCGGCGCGTTCAAGCCGACATGCGGATGGGCTCCCGCTCCGGTTTCACTTCCGCCCGCGACGGCTCCGGGGAGATTTCCGGCCGCATCAGGTGGGGCGGCAGGTCGAGGACGGCGCCCGCCGCTCCGTCGAGGGTCGCCTGGATCTGCTCGCGGGTGAGCTTCTTCAGCTTGCGGCCTTGCCGATCAAGCAGCTTGCCGAGCTTCAGGAAAATGCGTTCGATCGCCTCGCCATACTCGGAGTTGACCAAGTTGGGACGGGCGGCGGTGAGGATGCGGTATCCGTCCTCCTCCGAGACGAGGGTTTCGGCGAAGTAGCCCAGCGAAAGCCCGATCTGCTTCCGGTTCAGGTCCATCACCACGAGAATGCCGTTCTCGTTGGGCCGGGCGTATTCCGCTCCCTTCACCTGCCCGTGGTTCAACAGCCAAAAGCCCAGCTCGCTGAGCCCGACGTTCGCCGGCAGCGCCCCGAGGTAGGCGCAGAACAGCATCTGGGGAAACTTCACCTCCAACTGGTCGAGGGTCTCCGCCAAATTGTCCCGCTCCTGCTTGCGGAGACAGTGGGCCGCATCGTGGACGCGGTTGAGGAGAACGCGGTTCCTCCCGAAGGCCGCCGCAGCGTCCGTCTCGCTGTAGCCGCAGGAATAACAGCTCGCGGCTTCATGATCCACTGGACGCAGGCAACGGGGGCACTTCATGGATGCGGCGGAGCGGAAAGCCATTCTTTCCGTTCTCCAAATTATCGGATTTACAAGAGTATAAAGCGTTCCTAGAGAAGTCAAGGGATTGGCCCCTCTCCGCAAAGAAATTGTCAGATTTGCCGGAGCGTGACAAGACGAAAGCGGAGGCGCATGTCCCAGATCCAAAACGTCGCCCCTGGAACGTCACACTTCCCCGAGGTAATCGATCAGCATCAGGGAATTGCGCGGGCGACCGCCGAGGTCGAGTCGCCGGGCTTCGCGGAGGCTGTCCCCGGTCACGGCGAAGGCGTAGCCGCTGCCCGGCAGGAAGGGCAAAGTCATCGCCTCGTGTGGACGGCCGTCGGTGCCGCGGCGGCAGAAGGTGATCCCCTGCTCCGGTCGCGAAGCGTCCTCGGGCAGGTGGAATTGGCGGATGATTGGCTTTTTGGGGGATGTCGGGCTGGACCTCGCGGGATACTGGTATTTAACCCATTTATTATGAATGGATCAATCACTTGACTCGATCCGCATGGGCGGGTGCCCTACGTCCCGATCACGTCCTTCTGCAGGTCGCGCAGCGTCCGCAGATCGCCCC
>CAYMMC010000322.1:0-4393 GCA_964391125.1 uncultured Akkermansia sp. | reverse complement strand
TCTCGACCCGGATTTCAGGCTCGCGCTCCTCGCATACTTTCATGCGTAAGCCCTGGCCCCGGTTGCGGAATGGGAAAGATGAAGGCGGAAAAGCCAGGCAACGATGCTAGCTTTCCCCGGCGAATCCGCCGCACGGCGGGAGCCGCCTGGCCCGATGGACTCCTCCTTTCTCGAATCGCTCCGAAATCCGGACTGCTACCCGGAACGCCCCGCCCTGGTGGAACTGATCCAGACGCACCTCTCGGTCGTGGCCTTGGCGGGGGACCGGGTCTACAAGTTCAAGAAGCCGATCCGGCTCCCCTTCGCCGATTTTTCCAGTCTGGAGCGGCGACGCCACTTCTGCGAGGAGGAAGTGCGCTTGAACCGGCGGCTCTGCCCCGAAATCTACGAGTCGGTGGTGGCTTGGCGGAAGGGCGGCGTCGCCGATGCTAGCGACGGAGACCCCTCCGGGGTGCTCGACTACGCCGTGAAGATGCGGAGGCTGCCGCAGGAGCGCATGCTGGACGTCCTTCTCGCGGAGAACGCGGTGCGCACGACCGAGATCGAGGCGGTCGCCCGCCGCGTCGTCGCCTTCCACCGCGAGGCCGGGCGCGGCCCCGAGGTCGCGGACTGGGGCGATCCGGAACGCCTGCGGGGCTTCGCCCTCGCGAACTTCGAGGAGACGCGGGGGGCCTTTCCCGGCCCCCTCCACGCCGTTCTCGAGGCGCGCACCCATCGCGACTTCGAGTCGATCCTGCCCCTCCTGAGGGCGCGGGCCGCCGCCGGCAGGGTCGTCGACGGCCATGGCGATCTTCACGCCCGCAACATCTGCCTCGTCGATCCTCCGGCGATCTACGACTGCATCGAATTCAATCCCTCCCTCCGCTGCGGCGATGTCGCGACCGAGCACGCCTTTCTCGCGATGGATCTGCGCTTTCGCGGGCATCCCGAGTTGGCGAGGGCCTATCTCGACACCGTCGTCGCGGAAGGCGGCGACGAGGAGATGACAGAGGTGGTCGGTCCCTTGATTCGCTACCGCGCCATGGTGCGGGCGAAAGTGTCGGCCATCGCTGCGGGAGAGACCGAGATCCCGCTCCCGGAGCGCGAGGAGGCGGCGGAGACCGCTCGCCGCTATCTGCAGCTCGCCGCCTCCAGCGCGGTCGAGGACGACGGGCCGCGCTGGGTGCTCTGCTGCGGACTCCCGGCTTCGGGGAAATCGGTGGTCGCGGCGGAGCTGTCGCGAGCCTCCGGCGGCGCCTGGACGGTGCTGTCGAGCGATCGGATCCGGAAGGAGCTCGCCGGAGCTCCTTCCGGCCTCCCTCTGCCGCCGGAATTCTACGCGGAGGCCTTCTCGCGGCGCACTTACGGCGAGTTGCTCGACCGCGCTCTCGCGTCCTCGGGGCCGGGACGGGTGGTCGTTCTCGATGCGAACTTCCGATCCCGCGAGCTGCGGCGACGCTTCCGCGACGCGGCGACGGAAGCCGGGATCGCCTGCGACCTCCTCCAGATCGAGCTCGACGAAGCCACCGCCCTGGAGCGCCTGCGGGTCCGCGCCGAGGCGGGAGGCTCGGAAAGCGACGCCGACGCGGCGGTCTACGCGAAGCTCAAGGCCACGTTCGAAGCTCCCACGGAGGACGAAGGAGGAAGGGTTCTCCGGATTTCCGGAAGCCTCGAGCCCGCGCTGGCCGCCGAGACCGTCTTGGCGGGTTTGTTGACTTCGGCCCTGGGAAATTTCACTAAATAATTGTTAGTTGTGGAAATTATGATAAAATTGGAATTTAGATGCCCTCCGCCCACCTGCCTGCTTCGTCATGTTCCGCTCCGTCGCAAAAGCCGACGGAGCTCTCCGATTTCGCGTGGAAGCTGATGCAGGCGGAGGACCGCCGTTTCACCTTGAGAAACCTCAAGCTTCTCGCGGTGATGGCGGCCGGCATGATCTCGTTCTTCGCCGTCCTCGACCATTTCGCCTATCCGGACTATCTCGCTCTCTTCGCCGCGCTGCGGTGGACTTGCGCCTCGCTCACCATGGTGCTGCTCCTGGTGGTGCGCTCGCGCTTCGGGAAGCGCCATTTCAGATTCTTCACGGTTCTCCTGCCGCTGATTCCGGCTTTTTTCGTGGCCATCACCATCTTCGTGACGCGCGATCCGGCGACGGCCTACTACGCGGGGCTCTCCCTCTGCATCGTCGCGATCGGATTTCTGTTCCACTGGACTTACAAGGAGGCCTTCGCCGTCTCGGGGCTGGTGCTGCTCCTCTACCTAGGCGCCTGTCTCCCTTCCATCCTCGATGGGCTCAACGCCAAGGAGATGGCGGGCCTGTTCAGCAACCTCGTCTTCCTCGTCGCCACCGGCGCCGTCGTCGTGGCCGGGAGCCTGGCCCACCACCGCATGAGGGTGGAGGAGTTTCGCGGCCGCGAACGGCTGAGGCAGAAGAAGCTCGCCTTCCGGCAGAACGCCATCGAGCTGCGTCGCCTCCTCGACGAACTGGAGGAAACCGAGAGCCAACTGATCCAGTCGGGCAAGATGGCCTCGCTCGGCCAGCTCAGCGCCGGAGTCATCCACGAGATCGGCAATCCCCTGAACCACTCCAACCAGGCGCTCTTCCTCCTCCGCCGCCGCCTTCGCCAGTATCCCGAGGACGAGGCCATCCGCGACGCGGTCGAGGACATCCAGGACAGCATCGACCGGATGAAGGAGATCGTGCGCGAGCTGAGGGAGTTCTCGCACAAGCGCAGCGAGTCCTTCGCCGAATTCCCCGTGCGCGAGGCGGTCGACGTCGCCCTGCGCTTGCTCGGCAAGGAGATCGACGACCATGCCGTCGAGGTCGATCTGCGAATCGGCCCGGACCTGGCCGTCAGAGGGGTGAAGAACCAGCTCGCGCAGGTCTTCGTCAATCTCGTTCACAACGCCATCCAAGCCATGGCGCAGGCGGGCCAAGGGCCGCACCGCATCGTCCTGGACGCCATCGCGGAAGACGGCGGGGTCGTCGTGTCCGTGAAGGACAACGGCCCGGGCATTCCCGGCGAAATCCGCTCGAAGATCTTCGACCCCTTCTTCACGACGAAGGAGGCGGGCGAGGGGACCGGGCTGGGCCTCAGCATCTGCTTCCGCATCGTCGAGGCCCATCGCGGCGCCATCCAGGTGGAGTCGGACGGCGCCGACGGCACCGAGTTCCGCGTCCGCGTTCCCGTCGCCGCGCCCTCTTCGGCTCCGGAGTTCCATCACGGACGGTCGCAGCGTCCCATTCTCCCCATCGATTCCCCGCATGAAACGGCTCTATCCTGACTACGGCATCCTCTACATCGACGACGAACTGAAGTCGTTGAAGTATTTCGAGGCGATCTTCGAGGAACTCGCCCCCATCCACATCGCCAGCGGCCCCGAGGAGGGATACGCCCTCTTCCTCGAGCACCACGAGCGCATCGCCCTCGTCGTCAGCGACAAGAAGATGCCCGGCGAGTCGGGGCTGTCGCTCCTGTCACGGTTGCGCAAAGTCGATCCCAAGCCGCTCCGCTTCCTCGTCACGGCCTATTCGGACCTCGACGCCGCCGTCGACGCCCTCAACGACGGGCTGCTCTACTCCTATCTCACCAAGCCCTGGGATCCCGACGATCTCGAGCACCGCCTCTCCAAGGCGCTCGCCCATTTCTGCCTCGAGCGCGAGCGCGAGCGGCTCATCCGGGAGAAGGCCGAGGCCTTCCAGCACCTCCTCATGGCCGACAAGGCGGCGAGCATCGGCATCCTTTCGGTCGGCCTCAACCACCATCTCCGCAATTCGCTGACCGTGTTGCGGACCTTTCACGACCTGCTGCCCTACCAGTTGGACGAGGAGATCGACGGCGGACCCAAGGATGCCGCCTTCTGGGGCGAGTTCTACGGCGAGGTCGGCGGGCAGATCGACCGCATGACCTCCATCCTCAGCAACCTCGACGAAGGGGCCAAGCTGAGCGGCCTGAATCTGGACGAAGGCGTCGACTTGGCCGCGATCCTCCGTGAAGCCGGGGAGATCGTCCTCCAGGGCCGCCCCGACATCCGCTGCGAGGTCCGCAGTCCGGCGGATCTGCCCTCCATCGTCGGCGACGCCTCCAAGCTCGCGCAAATGGCCCGCTTTCTCTTCGAGGAGTCGCGCTCGGGCCTCGGCCGCGGCGGGGACATCGAGGTGCGCCTCTCCTTCGTCGAGGAGCGAGGAGCGATCGAGACGGCCTTCATCGACAACGGAGATCCCGTGCCCGACGAGGATCTCGCCCGCCTCTTCGACCCCTTCTACGTCCGCCCCAATCAACCGGAAAAATTGGGAACGAACCTCATGGCCTGCTACCTCACGATCTTCCATCACGGGGGCTCGATCCGCGCCGAGCGCACCCGGGACGGGCGCAACGCGCTCGTCTTCGTCCTCCCGGTAGCGCCGCCCGCC
>CAYMMC010000321.1:0-4395 GCA_964391125.1 uncultured Akkermansia sp. | reverse complement strand
CGAGATAGCGAGGCAGCGCGAGCTTGGCGAAGGACAGCTCCACGGCATTGAGCAGCTTCGAGATTTCGATGGGAATTTCGGAGGAGGACGAGGAGGAGCGGTTCGTGGCGAAGGAGAGGTCGAAGGGCAGGCCCGCCTCGTAGCGCTCGTGGGCGTGGACGAGGTTCAGCAGCCGGTCGAAGAAGCGCCGGATGGGGGCGTCCGAATGCCGGGACGGACGTTGGCTCTGTTGGATCCATCGGTTCATGAGCGCGATGGCCGTCTCGAGGTTGGCCAGGCCCTCCTCGATCTCCGCGAGAGTGATCGGCGGAGCGCCCCGTTTCCCGCCGGGGTGCTCCGCGAACTCCTGGGCGAGCCCTTCGAGGGCGGACAGCTTTTCGAGGATCTCGGAACGGGGAAGGAAATTGCGGTTGTTGTTCAGGGCGCTCCGCATCGCCGAACTCGCCTTCTGATAGTTCCCTGCCTCGGATTCGGAGAGCGAATCCTGCCAGGCCTCGAGGAAGGACTTTGCGGAGGAGAGCTGCTGATGGAGTCCGGCGAGGCGAGGGTCGTCCTGGCCGATGGAGCTTTGGCGGGAGCTCCCCTCGTCGATGACCTGGTAGATCAATTGGTCGAGATCGGATGGCTTCGCCGCCTCCCCCGCGGCTTTTCCGACAAGGCGGAAGAGTTCGTTCATCCGTTGGATTTCGCCGTCGACCGTCTTCCGCCTCTCCTCGAGAAGGCGAGCATGGATCTCGCTCGCGAGCCGCAGGACCGGCTCGCCGAGCTGGTTGCGTTGGTTGCGTTGGAGCAGGATGTTCCCAAGCGTTTCGGCGAGCTTGTCGTGCCTCCCGGAGGCGAGCGACTGCTCCAGCGCCGCAATCAGATAGGGTTTGGACGGATCGCTCGCTTCGTTCGGCTTGATCTCCGAGATCAACCGGATCAGCGCCCTGGTCTTCTCCGGGATGTCCGGAGCGAGCCCTTGGGCGGAAACCGCTTGCGCAAGGAGCCATCCGATCGTCAAACAGAGGAGGCGTTGCTTTTTCATCGGTGGGAGGGCTGGGTGACGGCGGACCCCATTTGAATCGAAAGTTTGCCTCCGAGTCAAGCGCATCGCGGGAAAACGCACGCTTGTCGCGTCGCCTCGAGCCGCGCCCGGCGCCTCGGGATTCCTCCATGGACTTCGTCGGTCGCCGGTGACAGATTGGCGCATGCGATCCTGCTTCCTCCTCCTTGCCGCCGCCGCGCTGCTGGCCGGCGATCTCGCCGCGACCGACCCAGCCTCCGCCGTTTTGGAAGTGCCCGGCTTGGTGGCGTTCTGGGACTTCCAGGAGGACGCGGGACAGCCTCGGCTCTCCAAGGGCGGTTCGCTCGCCTACGCCTTGCAGGAGCGGGGCGGTCCGGTGGAGCGGGCCGAGGGCGGAGTCTTCGGGCCCTACTCCGCCAGGATCTCCCGGGGCCAGTGGCTGATGGTGCCGCGCCGCGAGCTGGGCGAACTCGACATCCACGGCAAGGAGGCCCGGGTGACGGTGGTCTCGTGGATCAAGCGCCGCGACAAGCAGCCTTGGCAGGCGCTGGCCGGGGTGTGGGACGAGACGCGCAAGAAGCGCCAATACTGCCTCTTTCTCTACGGCACCACCGCCACGAGGGCGGACGAGATGAAGCGCTATCCGGTGCAGGACCGCATCCACGGCCACGTCTCGGCGGTGGGTGGGCCGACGGAAGGGGAGCGGTTTTGCATCACCTACGCCACCGGCGCGACGCCGATCGGCTTCGGGGAGTGGCATTGCGTGGCGATGAGCTACGACGGCGCCGCGTCGCGGGTCTACGTGGACGGCCGGCTCGACGTCTGGGAGCATCGCAACCCCTTTCCCTATACCGACGGCTTGTTCGACGGCGGGGGGGAAGGCGCCGACTTCACCGTCGGCGCGGTGCACCGCGGGGGCGAGTGGGGCAATTTCTTCGGCGGCGACATGGGCGGGGTCGCCGTGTTCCGCCGCGCTCTGGACGACGCGGAGCTGCTCGCCATCGCCAGGCGCACGCTCGGGAAGTGAGCGCGGCGCGTCTGCGGACGGACCGGAGGACCGGACCGAGATTCCCGCGTCGCCTCGTGGCCTCATCCCCGGGCGCCGCTCAGATAGAGGGCCGCGTCGGGGTCGGCGGGCGCGGAGAAGACCCGTTCGCCGGGCCCCTCCTCGACCATCGTGCCGGCGCCGTCGCGCACCCAGAAGACGGCGGCGCGGTCGGCGATGCGGCGGGCCTGGGCGAGATTGTGGGTGACGATGACCACGGAGAGCTTTCCGCGCAGCGAATGGATCAGATCCTCGACCACGCCCGAGGCGATGGGGTCGAGGGCGCTGCAGGGTTCGTCGAAAAGGATCGTTTCGGGCTCCAGGGCGAGGGCCCGGGCGATGCAGAGACGCTGCTGCTGTCCTCCGGAGAGGGCGATGGCGCTCTTGTGGAGGCGGTCGCTGACCTCGTTCCAGAGCCCCACCTCGCGCAGGACGCTCTCCATCCGGTCGGCGATGTCGCGCTTCCGCCAGCCGTGCTCCTTCAGGGGGATCTCGAAGTTCCGGCGGATCGACTGGGGAAAGGGGTTGGGGCGCTGGAAGACGATGCCGACGCGGCGGCGCAGCGCCAGCACGTCGGTTTTGGGATGGGTGATCTCGGTGCCGTCGGCGAGGCGGATCGAGCCCGTGACGCGGCAGCCGGGGACGAGGTCGGTGAGGCGGTTCAGGCTGTGCAGAAAGCTGCTCTTCCCGCAGCCGGAGGGGCCGACCAGGGCGGTGATCTCGCCGGCGGGAATGGCGAGGGAGACGTCCCGCACCGCAGTGAAGTCGCGATAGTGGACCGAGAGGCCGGAGACGCTCAGGCAGACGGACGGGCGGAGCTCCCCGCCGCCGCCGCGGGGAGATTCGGATTCGTTCTGCTTCGAGATGCCGGGAGGATTCATAGGCTTGCGTGTCGGCGGCGGAGCCAGTGTTCGGACAGGGCCACCGCCGCGGAATTGACCACGAGGATGAGGGCGAGCAGGACCAGCGCGCTGGCCGAGGCCATGACGTTGCCGTTGGCCACGTTCAGGGCGAGATCGTAGATGTGGACCGAAAGGGCCCGGCCGGAGTCGCTCAGGGATTCCGGCCAACGGACCGAGTAGCCGCTGGTGAAGATCAGGGCGGCCGTTTCGGAGAGCGCCCGCCCGATCCCCAGAGTGATCCCCACGACGATGCCGGGAAGGGCGGCGGGCAGGAGGATCTTGACGATCGAGGTGGTCCGCGTCAGTCCCAGGCCCGCGGAGGCGGGGCGCAGATCGGCGGGGAGCGCCTCCAAGGCCGAAAGGGTGGTGCGGACCAGGATGGGCAGGATCATGCAGGCGAGGGTGAGCCCGCCGGAAAGGATGGAGAAGCCCATCTTCAGAGTTTGCCCGAAGAAGACCATGCCGAAGAGACCGAAGACGATGGAGGGCACGCTGGCGAGCAGGTCCACGCCGCCGATGACGAGCCGGGCGGCGGGATTGCCCCGGCGGACGAACTCCGAAAGCCAGAGGGCGCAGCCCACGCCGAGGGGGATGACGAGGCCGAGGCAGCAGACGAGGATGAGCAGGGTGGAGACGAGGAGGGGGCCGATCCCTCCGCTGCGCCCCGAGTCCCGCACCTCGCCGACGAGATAGCTCCACGAGATCTGGGGCAGTCCGAGCCGCACGAGATCCCAGACGATCCAGGCGAAGAGGCCGAAGCTGAACATCGCCGCCGCCCCCCCGACGAGGCCGAAGATCCGGTCCGCGAGGACGGAGCCGAAGGCTCTGGGCGTTGGGGGAGGCGAGGGCATTATCGGATCGAAGGGGGCGGAGCGTGGCGGAGATGGACCGCGGGCGGCGAGGCCGCATCGGCGGAGGCTAGGCGCCGCCGGTGCCGGGGTCGGCGTCGCTGCGGCGGAAGGAGAGCCAGCCGACCAGCAGCGCGGTGAAGAGAACGAGCAGGAGGGCGGCGCAGAAGAGCAGCGCCTTGTGCGAGGCGGTGGCGTAGCCCATCTCCAGCGCGATGGTCGAGGTGACCGGGCGGATGCCGTCGAGGAGGCTTTTCGGAATCTGGGGAATGTTTCCGCAGACCAGCACCACCGCCATGGTTTCGCCGACGGCGCGGGCGAGGGAGAGAAGGATGCCGGCTCCGATGCCGCTCTTCGCGGCGGGCAGGGCGATGGACCAGATGGTGCGGGCGCGCCCGAGGCCGAGCCCCGCCGCCGCCTGGAGCTGGGCTGCGGGCACGGCTTGGAGGGCCGCCTGGCTGGTCAGGGTGACGATGGGCAGGATCATCAGGGCCAGCACGATGCCCCCCGCGAGCAGGCTCTGCCCGGAGGTGTCGGGAGCGAAGCGGACGATCAGGGGGACGACGACCATCAGGCCCCAAAAGCCGAAGACCA
>CAYMMC010000320.1:0-4396 GCA_964391125.1 uncultured Akkermansia sp. | reverse complement strand
CAGAAAGGCCGCGTCCGGGCGCGCCCGGGCGGCCTCGGCCAGCAGGCCGGGCACCCCGCCCCCTCGCCGCCACAGCAGCTCCACCAGAGGAGAATCGTTCATTTTCCAATCGGGCCCCCCCCGGTCCGACCGGGGAGGCGATCAAGGTTCGGCCGATCCGGCAGTCTCCGTCGGGGGCAGGCTTGCCGCGAGGCGGATAGGGCCGTGCGGCCCGCTCGACCGATCGGACGTCTCCACGGCGTCCGTTCCCCGAGCGGGCCGCTCGGGGCTACCCTCTGGCCCCGCAGCGGTGCGCGGGGGAGGGATGGAATTGGCGGGCAAGGCGTTCGATGCATCTTGGGAAACGGGGTCGCAGGCCGCTTCGGGCGTCTCCGATCTTCAACCCTCCGGTTCTGCAGGAGGGGGTTGATCCTTGAGTGTAATTGATAATTTCAATAAAAACAATATTTGAATCAAGCCCCTTTGGTGAAACCAAAGATCGCGTCTTGCGCGGGACCTGGTCGCGGGTCGTGGGATTCCTCACGGGGGCGGTAGGAGCAAGGCCTCTGCGGAACCGGCGAAAGGCTGGATGCGGAGGCCGCCCCGGTCCACTTCGATGGTGACGGTCCCGGCGCTTTCGAGATCGAAGAGGGGGATGCCGCGGCGTCGCAGATGCTCGCGCAGCGCTTCGGGAACGCGCTCCGATTCGGGGAAGGAGGAATGGGACGAAACCACGGCGCGGGGCGAGACGGCGTCGACGAAGGCGGGCAGCCCGGAGGGCGCCGAGTCGTGCTGGCCGCGAATCCACACCTCGGCCCGCAGGTCGGCGCCGCTCTCCAGCAGATCCTGCTCGGTGTCGAAGCCGCTGTCGGAGGTGAACAGAAGACTGCGCCCGGCGTAGTCGAGCTTCAGGACGAGGGCGCGGTCGTCGGCAAGGCGTCCGGGCGATCCGGAGGAGGGGTGGAGCACGGCGAGGGTGGCGCCGGCGCCGACGGCGAGACGGTGTCCCCGGTCCAGGACGATCCTCTCGATGCCGAGGCGTTCGATCGCCGTGCGGATCTCCCGGTGCGAAGGGGAGCGGTTTTCGACGGACGACTCCAGCACCAGGGGCGGGCGGAAGTGCCCGAGCAGCGCGGGGGCGGCGCCGATGTGGCCATGGTCCCCGTGGGTCAGGACGAGCGCGTCGATGCGGTTGACGCCGCGATGGCGGAGCAGCGGAAGGACGCGGCCCTGGTAGGTGCGCGGGCCGCCGCAGTCGATCATCCAGAGCAGCGGTTGGCGGTCGTGCCCGGAGGGGATTTCGAGCAGGGCGGCGCCTTCGCCCCGGTCGCCCACGACGTCGAGGCGCAGGGTCTCCGGCGACGGCCTCGAGGCGGTGCCGGTGTGCATCGCGGCGCCGGGCAGTCCGGCGAAGAACTGGGCCATCGCGGCGAGGCAGAAGGAGACGAGGGCGTTGAGCCCGTTCGCGAGGAGGACGATCCAGGTGAGGCGGAGTCCGTAGGCGGCGAGGGAGGCGGCGGCGAGCCCCATGATGATCGAGGCGGTCGGCACCATGAAGACGTTCGCGATCAGCCCCACCACGGAGATGTTCTTGAAATGCCAGGCGAGCAGTCCGAGGGAGCCGAGCCAGGAGGCGACGGAGACCGCCACGACGGCGGCGGTCCATCCGGCGCAGCGGTCCGCGAAGCGCCGCGCCGGGCGGATCAGGCTCTGCGGCAGGAATGGGTCGGCGAGGAAGGGCTTCGCGAAGGCCTCGCCGATGGGGCGGGCCAGCAGGCCGATGAAGAGAAGCACGGCGAAGGAGAGCTGGAAGCCGGGCTGGAAGAGCTGCTGGGGATCGTAGGCGAAGAGGAGAAGCGCGGCGAAGCCGAGGCTGTTGAGAAGGCGGGGCTTTTCCCGCAGGGCGTAGCCGGCGAGGAAGGCGGAGGCCATCAGCGCGGCCCGCACCGCCGAGGGGCTCAGCCCGGTGATGGCGGAGTAGAAGAGCACGAGGGGGATCGCGACCGGGGCGGCCCAGGCCCTGGGAATGCCGAAGAAGGCGGCGAGGCGGATCAGCATCGCCGCGACGATGGCCACGTTCAGCCCGGAGACGGCGAAGAGGTGGAGCGTGCCGCTGCGGCGGAAGGCCTCCTCCAGCTCCTCGGGCGAGTTCTCCCTCGCGCCCAGGGCCATGGCGGCGACAAGGCGGGAGTAGGGCTCGAGAGCGGGGGGCACGCCGAGGAGGAGGGCCGCCTCGAGCCGGACGCGCAGTTCGAGGGCGCGGCGCACGATCGTGGAACCGGCGTGGCCGGGCCGCAGCTCGAGGTGGTCGCCTTCGCGGATCTCCAGCTTGGCGAGGGCGCCCCATTGACGGAAGTAGAAGGCCCCCGCGTCGAAGCCGCCCGGCACGGAGGCGCCCTCCAGCGGGACGAGCCGCCCGGTGAAGCGGATCGGCGTTCCATAGCCGAGCCCCAGGGGCCGCTTCTGGATCCAGCAGGGAACGCGATGCTCGCAGGAGAGCCTGCGGCCGCCCAGCGAGAGCGATTCGATCTGCACCGCCGTGGACACGGACCGGGGGCCGTAGTCGGCGGTGTCCGCGATCCATCCTTCGCCTTCGACCTCGACGCTTTGCCCCGCGGCGAGGACGGAGGCGAGGGGGAAGGCCCGGATCTCCGCAAGACGTTCGTGCTGCCGCCAACCGAGGAGCCCCAGGGCGAGAGCGCCGCCGGCGAGGACGGTCGCGGTTCCCCGCGAGCGGGGGCGGACGAGGCCGGCTATGCCGAGCGAAGCCAGCATCGCGAGAAGGAGGGCGGGAAGCTGCCCTCGATCCGCGAGGACGATGCCCGCGACACCCGCGAACGCGGCGAAGAGCAGAGGCGCTTTGCGCAGCCCGTCTCCCGCGGCGGCCCAGCGGGACCGGCGGCTCGACTTGCCTTGCTCGGGTGCGGAGTTCACGGCGGATCCGAAAAACGAAAGAATGGGCTTGTCAATCGGACGGAGCGTGGTCTACATTCCCCGCTCCCTGCGGTTCCGCCCGACAGGGAGCGGAGTTTGGTTCGATTGATTTTTAGTTTTATAAAAATTTCATTGAATCTTATAAAAACTCCGAGATCGTATTGCGAACGCGGGTATAGCTTAGTGGTAAAGCCCTAGCCTTCCAAGCTAGTTATGTGGGTTCGATTCCCACTACCCGCTCCACTTCGGCGTCATGAAGTTCGCAATCCCCATCGTCCTCGGTGTCTCCGCGCTCCTTTTCGCGGGCCTTTCGTGCGCTTCCGAGGCGGCGGGCGACCCCGAGTCGGCGGTCCGGACCTTGCGCGACGGGATCGAGGCGCATCCGGACCAAGCCCTGGTGCTCTTCCGGGACGCCCTCCAGACCAATCCGCAGGCCCGCGCCGAGCTGCTCGAGGCGGCCCTGATTCTGTTTCGGTCCGATCCCGTTCTTCCCATTCGGCTGCTCCACGCCGCCCGTCTCGAATTTCCGGAGGATGACGCGCGTTTCGCCGAGACCGCCCTCCTCGCCGCGCCCGAGCGGGCGTCCGACATCCGCGCCGCCTTCCTCGCGACGCCGCAGGAGATGGAAGCCGCCCGGGCCGCCGGCGCCACTGCGGCGGGCGAGCTGCCCCTTCGCGAGCCACCGGCCGAATCCCGGGAGCTCGACGCGGAGATCCGCGAGGCCATCGCCCGGGTCGCCGCGAAGACCGAGGGCAAGGCCTGGCCCGAACAAGCGCTCTCCGGTGTGCCGGTGCGCTTCAAGAAGCCCGACGAAATCCGCATTCCGCGCCTCTCGCGCTACGTCGACGAGTCCGGTCTGGTCAACCATCTTCCCGTCGACCGCGAGGACGAGCAGGCCATCGCCGACGGCGCGGTGAAGATCGACGACGCCTGGCGCCCCTCGGACGCCCTCCGCCTCGACGAGTCGAAATTCGCCGGCAGCGAGGCCTCCGTCGCGCCGCGGGAGGCGACGGTCCGGGCGATGGCGACGGCTGGTTCCGTGGGCCTGCCGAAGCGGCCCCGCCTGCCGCGCTCCAGCGTCTACCACATCCCTTCGGCGGCGGATTCCTACGAATCGACCATCGACCTGGAGAGCGGCGACTCGGCGCCGCCCGCCCTCGTCATCCGTCCGGAACCGGCTTCGCCGAGCAGTCCGAGGTGAGGGAGGGAATCGACTCCCGCAGCCGGGAGATCGCGAGGGCGCGGAGCGCGATCAGGGTCCAATCGGGAACCCCCGGCTCGGTCGGGGAGACTGTCGAGCTTCGAGCGATCCGGCAGTCCCCATCCATCGGTGGGGAGGGTTTCGACGGACGGTCTTGCCGCGAGGCAGGGGTAGGGCGGCGCGGCCCGCGCGGCCCGCGCGGCCGGTCGGGCGTCCCTCGGACTTTCGTTCCCCGAGCGGGCCGCTCGGGGCTACCTTCGGAGGCGCGGGGGAGGGCGGCGG
>CAYMMC010000319.1:0-4398 GCA_964391125.1 uncultured Akkermansia sp. | reverse complement strand
TCGCCTGCGGGGGCCTCCACGGCGACGGGCGGCCCCGGCGGCGGGCGCAACGCGGGAGGCCCGGACCGCCCCGGCGGCGACGGTCGCTCCGGGGGTGGCGGAGGCCGCCCGGGAGGTGGCGAGGGACGGCCCGGAAGAGGAGGTGGTGGTGGGGCCGGCGGCGGCGGGCCGGGCGGATCGCCCGCCCCCGGTGGCGGCGGATCCAATTCCGGAGGAGGCGGAGGGGCGCGATGAACCCGGCGGGATGCCGGAGCGGAGGGAGCCGGGGCATGGCCCTGCTCCTCGCCCTCGTCGCGGTGATGGCGCTCTCCTTGATCGCGGCGGGGCTCTACGAAGCGTCGCAAGCCTCCTGGGACGAAAACACCCTCGACCGGGCCCGCTACCAGGCCGGCCTCCTCGCCGAGAGCGGCCTCTCCATCGCCCTCCATCCCGACGTCCGGCCCGGCGACGCCGCGTTGCGCCACGAGGTCTCGCCGGACCGGGGCTGGGAGGTGCGCATCACCAACGAAGGCGGCCGCTTCCCCCTCAACAGCATGACCGAGGAGCGCTTGCGCGCCGCCGCCGTCGAACTCTTCATCCTCTGGGGGCTCGACGCCGCCGCCGCCAGCCACGCCGCCGACTCCATCGCCGACTGGATCGACGAGGATTCCGACCCGCTTCCGAACGGCGCCGAGAGCGCCTTCTACGCGAGCCTCGACCATCCGCAGTTTCCTCCGAACGCCGAGTTCACCTCCCTGGAGCAACTCGTCTTCGTCCCCGGCATGGACGCGGTCGAGCGCGTTCAGCCCTTCTGGCGGGACTATTTCACGATCCGTTCCGACGCCTTCATCGACCTCAACGCCGCCTCGCCCGAGCTGATCCAGGCCCTCGTCGGCTCGACGGCGGCCGCCGCGGCGAACTTCGTGGCCGTGCGCAACGGCGACGACGGGATCGAGGGCACGCCCGACGACCGCGTCTTCGACGACGTCGGCGAGGTCCAGTCGCTCCTCGGCCTGTCCGACGGCGACTGGAGCGAGCTTTCGACCTTCGTCACCCTTTCGGGCACCGTGAAGCGGATCGAAAGCATCGGGAGGGTCGGCGACTTCAGCGAGACGCGCGTGATCCTGGCCGAGGAGACCTCCGAGAACGACCGCGCCGTTCTGCGCCCCCTGGCCCGCTTCAGGGAATAGGCGGCCGACGGCCACCAAAGCCTTTTACCTTTCCCCTTTTCCCTTTTACGGTGGCCCTCGGCCACCCATGCAGATCGACATCGTCACCATCTTCCCCGAGATCGCGGAGGGTCCGCTCGGCGCCAGCATCGTCGGGCGGGCCGTCGCGTCGGGCCGGGCCGAGATCCGCTGCCACGACTTGCGGAACTACACCACCGACCGCCACCGCCAGGTCGACGACATGCCCTACGGCGGCGGTCCCGGCATGGTGATGAAGCCCGAGCCCTTCTTCGCCGCCGTCGCCGACCTGAGGACGGAAGCGGCCAAGGTCGTCCTGATGACGCCGCAGGGCCGCCCCTTCCGTCAGTCCCGCGCCGTGGAGCTGGCGCGGGAGACGCACCTCATCCTGCTCTGCGGGCACTACGAGGGCGTCGACCACCGCGTCGTCGAGGCCCTGGTCGACGAGGAGATCTCCATCGGCGACTACGTCCTCACCAACGGCACCCTCGCCGCCGCCGTCGTCGTCGACGCGGTGGTGCGGCTCCTTCCCGGCGTGCTGGGCGACGAACGCTCCGCCGAGGAGGAGTCCTTCTCCGGCGACGGAAGACGGCTGGAGGCGCCTCACTACACCCGCCCCGCCGAGTTCGCGGGGATGGCGGTGCCGGAGGTGCTGCTTTCCGGCAACCACGCCGCCATCGCCGCCTGGCGAGAGGAGCGGGCGCGGCAGCGCACCCTCGCGAACCGGCCCGACCTGGGGGGAGGGGAGTGAGCGGGGAGGCTCTACCCGGCTACCCCGTCGAGGTCGCGGGTCGTGTCGAGATAGTGGACGATGCAGTCGCGCAACCTCGAGTAGCAACGGTCGAACTCCAGGCGGCCGCGACCGATCGGATCCTTGATCGTCGCTCCCCTCTCCAGGGGATCGAACTCGCCGAGCAGGGCGACGGGGGCCGACAAGTTCGGGTGAAGCGCCGCCAGCTCCGTGCGGTGAAAGGGCTCCATGACGAAGACGCGGACTGCGGAGGACAAGTCGAGATTGCCTGCGAACGTCGCCTCGAGCTTGGGAAGGGGCGCGCCGTTCCGAAGACAGGTCATGATGGCGTCTCCGACCGGGGCCACGCCTTCGAAATCGGAGACGCCCCCGGAGCATGCCTCCACGGGCAGGGAGCGGCGTTCGAGCTCCGCGACGAAGATCGCATGCGCCATGACGCTTCGGCAGAGATTGGCTGTGCAGATGACCGCGATCGAACGCATGGGGTTCCCCCTTCCCTCACGCCTTCCCCGAACCGTTCCGGTGGGCGTGGGACTCCACCACCACCGCTTCGACGTTGATGACGGAGCCGGAGCGGGAGACGCCTCCCCCCGGCGGCGCGGCGGACGTGAACGGGGCGGACGCGGGCGCGACCGCAACGCCGGCGAAGCGGAGCCGGCGCTTCAGGGCCGCTTCGAGACGCCCGCGGACGAAGCGCCGCAGCGGCGGCACGAGGAGGAGAAATCCCACCGCGTCGGTGAGAAAGCCCGGGAGGATCAGCAGCACCCCGGCGACGAAGACGAGCAGGCCGTCGAGCACGGCGTCGTGGGGGAGGCGCCCCCGGGAGGTCGCCTCGCGGTACTTCACGAGGATGCGCATCCCCTGCGAACGCGCCAGGGCCAGGCCGAGGAAGCTGGTGAGGACGATGAGGACGAGGGCGGGGAAAGGGCCGACCTCGCGTCCCACCACGAGGAAGAGGTAGAGCTCGACGAAGGGGAGCGCGAGAAGGAGCGGGGACAAGCGGGGGAACATGGGCGGGGCGAAGGATTTTGAGCGCGGACCGCCCCGTTTCGTTCAACCTTCGCTGGGAATGTCCCGGCAGTGCTTCAGCCGGTAGCCGCCGTCGACGGGCAGGATGGTGCCGGTGACGTAGTCGGCGTCGTCCGAGCACAGGTAGGCGGCGGCCTTGCCGATGTCCTCCGGCGTGCCGAGGCGACCCCAGGGGAGCTTCGCGGCCTCGGCGGCCATGGTCTCGTCGCTGTAGTGGGCCCGCTCGCCGGGGGTGTCGATCCAGCCGGGCTCGATCGAGTTCACGTTGATGCGGTGTTCGAAGAGCTCCACCGCCATGGTCTGCATCATCGTGTTGAGCCCCGCCTTGGCCGCGCTGTAGGCGAGGCAGCGGGCGTTGGGGACCCGCGCGAGCACGCTGGAGACGAAGACGACCTTGCCCGGCTTGCCCTTCGCGACGAGATGGCGGCAGACGAGCTGGCTCATGTGGAAGCCCCCGAGCAGGGCCGATTTCAGAATCCCTTCGAAGACGGCGCCGTCGTATTCGAGGAAGGTGGCGCGCCGGTTGTAGGCCGGCACGCTGACGAGGATGTCGAGGTCGCCGAAATGCGCCAGCGCCGCCGCCAGGGCGGATTCGCAGCCTTCGCGGGAAAAGGTGTCGGCCTCGACCGGCAGACAGCCGACGCCGAGGGCGCGGATGGCCTCGGCGGCGTCGGCCAGCTCCTCGCTGCCGGGCCGGTCCACGATCGCGACCGAGGCCCCCTTCTTCGCGAGTTCCACGGCGCAGCCCAGACCGATGCCGCGCGCGGCGCCGGTGACGATGGCGATCTTGTCCTTCAGTTTCATAGCGGGCGGACTCTAGACCAGCTCCCCTGGGGAAGGAAAGGAAGAATCGCGCCTCAATGCTCGATCTCCTCCTCCTTCGGCTCGGGCAGCCAGAAGGAGAGGATCACCCCGACGAGCGCGTAGGCCCCCGCGACGAGGGCCCCGTTCTTGGCCAGGGCGGTCACGGGCTGCCCCGCGGAGAGGCTCAGGGTGATGAAGGCGGCGGCGGTGCCGAGGATGCGGCCCCCGATGTTCGCCGCGAAGCTCTCGCCGGTGCCGCGCAGGTGGACGGGGAAGACGAGGGGAATGTAGTTCCCCCAGAAGCTGAACTGGGCCACGGTGAGAAGCCCCGCGAGGAAGATGCCCCATTTGATCAGGCCGAGGCTGCCCTCGGTCTCCAGCGATCCGGCGACCCACCAGAAGTAGGCGGGCACGAAGAGCATCGCGGGAATGAGGAAGAGGCGCAGCATGGCTCGCCGGCTCACGATCCAGACGGCGAGGAGAGCGAAGATGACGCGCCCGGCGAGGCCGCCGATCTCCTGCCATTTCGTGACGGTGGAAGTCTCCTTGTCGCTGGCGTTTCGGGACGCCTCCAGGGCGATGCGGCCGAGATCCGCCTCGCTCGGCGCGGCTTCTCCCTTCGCCGTCGCCTCCTCGATGGCGACGGCC
>CAYMMC010000318.1:0-4398 GCA_964391125.1 uncultured Akkermansia sp. | reverse complement strand
CGTGGCCGACGAGGGCGTAGGCCTCGGTGCCGGCGCCCGCGAGCACGTCGAGCCGTCCGGTTTGCGACACCACGGAGATGTCGCCGCCGAGGGTCCAGACCAGCGTGCCGCTTTCGTAGCCGCCGTTGCCGATCTGGGCGAAGGCGTTGGTGAAGCTGCCGCCTTGCATGACGATGTCTCCGTAGGCGGCCACCCCGACGTGGCCGGTGATGGCGCCGGCGCTGCCGGCGGTGTTGCCCGAGGCATAGCCGCCGTGGCCGATCATGGCGTAGGCGGCGTTTCCGACGGACCCGCCGAGGATTTCGACTTTGCCTTGACCGAGCGGCACCGGCGCGAATTGAACGGCTTCGGCGATCCCATCGCCATCGAAGTCGCCGAGGTCGTCGAAGGCGCCGGTGCCGAGGACGGTGTCGAGGGCGCCGCTGCCCGCGCTGACGATCACGTTGCCGCTGTGGTTGCCGTCGGCGTCGTAGCCGCCGTGTCCGATCTGGGCGAAAACCTGCGTCGCGGCACCGGCCTGCAGCAGGACGTCCCCGGCGGCCCGGGCCACGATGTTGCCGGCGTTGCCCCCGCGAGTGGCCGTGCCGCCGTGGCCGACCAAGGCGTAGGCGTTGGTCACATTGCCCGCGAGGAAGGAGAGTCCGCCGCCGGCGGAAGCCACGGAGATGTCGCCCCAGTTGCCCATGAAGGTGTTGCCGTCGGGAATGTCGGAGTCGTAGCCGCCGTGACCGAGCTGCGAGTAGGCCCGGTCCGCATTGCCGGCGACGAAGCCGACATCGCCCCGGGCCAGCACCATGATGTCCCCGCCGTGGTTGCCGCGGGCGCTGTAGCCGCCGTGGCCCAACTGGGTGTAGGCCCGGTTCGACGAACCCGAGGCGAACATGACGTGCGCTCCCGAGACGACCCGGATGTCGCCGGTGCTGGCGGAGGTGTCGGTGTCCCCGCCCACGTCCGAGTAGCCCGTGGCGGCGTAGCCTCCGTGACCGAGCTGCGCGTAGCTCTGTTGCAGGGGAAAGCCGCCGTCGCCCTTGAGCAGGCCGCCGCCCTGGAAGAGCACTCCGCCGCCCGCCGCCACGGAGATGTCTCCGGAATGGTCGCCGCTGGCGCCGAAGCCGCCATGGCCCAGCTGCACGTAGTTGCGGAAGGCTTCGGTGGCGATGGGCACCGCCGCGATGTCCGAGGCGACGAAGCGCACCTCGCCTCCCGCCGTCACCACGATGTCCGCGCTGGGCCCGAGACCGTCGTAGGCCGCCGCCGTGTCGTTGCTGGCGTCGGTCTCGTAGCCACCGTGACCGAGCTGGGCGTAGGCATGCCGCCCGTTGCCGAACTGCGTCGCCGTGTCCACCCCGATGCCGGAGCCGTCCCCGGAGCGGAATTCGATGTCCCCCGCCGCGCGCACCTCGATCACGTTGCCCGTGTGCGCCCCGCGCGCGACGGCGCCGCCGTGGCCGAGCTGCGCGTAGGCGCGACGACCGCCGCCGGCGTGGAAAACGAGGTTGCCGGCATTGGCCACTTTCGTGGTCCGGGTGTTCACGAAGATGTCCCCGCCATGGCCCACGCTCCGGGAGTCGTATCCCAGCGGGTGGACGGTGTCGAGGGTGTTCAGCATGGAATAGTAGCCGCCGTGGCCGAGCTGCGCGTAGGTCGCGAGGCCTTGGTTGCCCTGGAAGCGGATGTCGCCGAGGGCGTCCACCCAGATGTCGCCTGAATGGTCGCCGGTCGCCAGAGCGGTGGGCGTCGAGGTGCCGTTGTGGGCGGCGCCTCCGCCGTGGCCGAGCTGCGTGTAGGCGTCCGGACCCACCCCTGCGGTGAAGGCGAGATCCCCCTCCACGCCGCCGATGCCGGCGGCGACGCGGATGTCGCCGCTGTGGCCGATGGTCGCGCCCGCGGCGTGGCCGCCGTGGCCGAGCTGCGCGTAGGCTCGGGAATAGTTGAAGTCCTCGTAGCTGACCGTGGCCGAGGATCCGGCGTTGGCCACCTGCAAGAGGAAGGCCACGTCTCCGTTGGCGTAGTTGACCGTGCCGACCGCGGCGCCGGTGCCGTCGAGCAGGTTGCCCTCGCCGTCGTCGACGAGGGTGGCGTATTCCGGGGCAAGCGGTCCGCTCAGCTCGATGACCACCGCGCCGGGACGGATGTTCGCGGTGGTCGGCAGCTTGAAGCCCGCCGCCCCGTCGCCGTTGACCGCCGCCAAGGCCACCATGGGCGTGCTGACCGAGGTGAAGATGCGGAAATCGCCGCCCCTGAAGTCGATCCCGCCCCAGGCGTCCACGGTGATGTCGCCGCCGTGGTTGCCGTAGGAGACGCGTCCTCCATGCCCGAGCTGGACGTAGGCGTCCGCGCGGCTGCCCGCCGCGAAGGAGATCCCGCCGCCCAGGGCCTCCACGAGGATGTCCCCCCTGTGGTTGCCGCTGGTGGCCTGGCCGCCGTGCCCGAGCATCGCGTAGCTCTCGGCTCGGCTCCCGGCGCCGAAGGCGATGCCGCCTTCGCGGCTGCGCACCACGATGTCGCCGGCGTTGCCCGCGTCGGCGGGATCGGCGGCGGCGGCGCTGGCCGCGCTGGGATAGTCCGCGTCGTGCCCCCCGTGCCCGATCTGCGCGTAGGTGCGCAGGCCGGTGTTGTAGTGTTCGTAGGTGACCGAGGCGTTCGGTGCGCCCGAGGACACGGCCACGGTGAGGGTGATCGCGCTCCCGGTGCTGATGGTGCCCACCTGCTGTCCGCTGACGCTGTCGAAGAGCTGGCCCGCGCCGTTGCCGACGATGACCCCGCTGAAGCCGGGCAGCGGGTTGTCGTAGGCGATGGCGAAGTTTCCGCCGCGCTCCACGTTCGCCGTCTGCGACAGCGTGTAGGCGCCGCCCGAAGCCGGATCGACCAAGCGGGCGTCCAGAGTCGCGCTGACCTGGGTCTGCGTCGCCGCCCCTCCGGCGAAGGACGCGAAGCGGATGTCGTCGGCGACGTCCACGAGGATGCCGCCGCGGTGGTCGCCGCGGGCGGTGCGGCCGCCATGGCCGATCTGGGCGTAGGCGTCGTTGCCGTTGCCCGTGCTGAAAATCAACCCGGCGTTCGGGTCGGTGACCGTTCCGGCAGCATCCACCCCGGCCCGCACCACGATGTTGCCGCTGTTGCCCAATGGATTGGCCAGGGGTGTGTTGAGGTGATAGGTCGTCGTCGAGGTGTAGCTCGCCGGCGAGGCTTCCTCCGGCTGGACCACGCGCGTCGAGGAGAAGGTCGAGTTCACTCCGCCATGGCCGATCTGCGCGTAGGCGGAGGAGGCGCCTCCGGCGAACAGCACTCCGGCGCCGCCGTCCACGAGGATCCCGCTGCCGCCGTGAAGGTAGGCGACCGAGACGGCGTCGCCCGCCGCGTTGGTGTTTTCCAAAAAGGCCACTTCTCCCGTGGCGTAGTCCACCGTTCCGACCACCGCGCCCGCGCCCAATCCGAGGATGTCGTCCGGGTCGGTCAGGTTCCCCGCGCCGTCGTCGACGAAGACCGCCCGGCCCGCTCCGAGGCCCTCGGGATCCACCGTCACCCGCACCGATCCGGGCGCGAGGGAGGCGTTGGCGAGGGAGACCGAGCCGCCCTGGCTCGCCGCGCCGAGCGCCGCGTCCGCCTCGGCCCGCACCACGGCGTAGCCGTGGTTGCCGAAGGCCTCGTAGCCGCCGTGGCCGATCTGGGCGTAGGTCGTGCTGCCGGTCCCGGCGAGGAAGCGAATCTCCCCGCCGCCGACCACCTCGATGGCACCGCTGTGCCCTTCGCCCGCCTCGGCGGCGTTGCGGTAGCCGCCGTGGCCGATCTGCCCGAAGGCGCCGGTCCCCGTCCCGCCGGCGAAGGCGATGTCGCCCGCCGCGCGCACGGAAACCGCTCCGTCGTGGCTGCCGGGATAGTAGCGGTCGCTGTCGTTGTTCTGGGTGTAGTTCGGCGAGGAGCCGCTGCGGGTGATGCGGTGGTCGTTGCGCCCGCCGTGGCCGATCTGGACATAGTTGCTGGTGCCGCCTCCGGTGAAGGCGATGCCCGCACCCGCCTCGACGGTGATCGAGCCGGTGTGCCCGCCGCTGGCGCGGTAGCCGCCGTGGCCGATCTGGGCGTAGTGGGCGGTTCCGGCCGTGTTCGCGAGGAAGACGATGTTGCCGCCGCCATGGGCCGCCTTGCTGCCGTCGCGGTCGGCGTAGGCGACGATGTCGCCGGAGTGGTCGCCGTCGGTCTGGCCACCGCCGTGGCCGAGCTGGGTGTAGGCGTTGTTGGCGGCGCCGGTGGTGAAGAGGAGACTGCCGTCGAGGGACTCCACCGTGATGCCGCCCCAGTTGCCGACGCGCTGCTCCGCCGTCGGGCCGCGGTCCGGATTGAGCGGATCGTTGTCGGGGTAGTGGCCCGGATTCGGGTTGTCCGAGTCGTAGCCGCCGT
>CAYMMC010000317.1:0-4407 GCA_964391125.1 uncultured Akkermansia sp. | reverse complement strand
GGGGGGCGTCGGCGCTCCGGGCGGCGTCGGATCGGTGGGGCCGGGCAGATTCGGATCGACCGGCGTCACGGGAGGCGCCGGGGGGGCCTCCGCCAGCACGATGGTGTCGTAGTAGAAGGCGTAGCCCAGCGCCGGCGCCGGACCGCTGCCGAGGCTGTTGTCGTGCTCGGCCGGATGCAGCCGGTCGCCGTCGAGGGTCTCGACATAGTTGGCGTGCTCGTCGTCGCCCTGCGTCGGCCAGGGATCCTTCACCCCGTCGTAGACCGTTCCGTTGACCATCGCTCCGGCGGCGATGCGGTTGTTCTCCCGCCTCGGCAGGTAGAAGCGCAGGCCGTCGGCGCCGTGGAATTCGCTTTCGGAATCGGCGGTCAGGCTGCCCGCGCCGGGATCGTCCGGTGCGCTGCGCGCCGCCGCGATCCAGGTCGCGCCCCCGAGGGCCGTGGCGGGGGAAAGGCTGTTGACGTGTCCGATGGACGCCTTCTCCAGCTCGACGTCCGCCCCGGCGCTCACGGCGATGTCGCCCTCGCGGGTACCGGTGCCGCTCTGGGGGACGAAGGTCCCGCGCAAGTCGTCTCCATGCCCGATCTTGGCGTAGGCGGCGGTGCCGCTGTCCGGCGAGGTCGCCGAAACGCTGCCCCCGGCGATCACCGCCAGGTCCCCGCCGAAGTTTCCGTGAGTGAAGAGGCCTCCGTGGCCGACCTGCGCGTAGGCGCCGCCTCCGGCGCCGGCAGTCATGGCGAGGTCGTCCGAGGCGCTCACCGCGATGTCTCCGGCGATGCTGCCGACGGTCGTGCCGGAGCCGCCGTGGCCGATCTGGACGGAGGCGAGCAGCCCCGCCCCTCCGGTCATGGCCAGACCCGCGAGCGATTCGACCCGGATGTCGCCAGCGAAGTCCGCGGTGGAGGTGCCGAGACTGCGGTGCCCGATCTGCGCGTAGGTGCCGGTTTGGTCGCCGCCCGCGAGGATCACGCCGCCTTGCTTGGCCCCGACGTGGATCGTCCCGCTCGGAGAGCTCCCGGCGGCGGACTGGCCTCCGATGCGGGCGTAGCCGTGGGCGAAGTTGGAGCTGCCGACCGCCGCGACGGCATGTCCGAGCACGGTGGTGGCGCCGCCCGCCGAGCCGAAGGCCGCAGCGGAGGTCTGGCTGCCGTCGCCGACGATGGCGTCGCCGCCGTTCCCCCAGGCATCGGCGTCGGCGAGCACCGGGGCGACGTCCAGCCCGAGGTTCAAAATCACCGGGGAGGCGTAGCTCTCGCTCAATCCGGTCGTCCCGTCCCATCCCGCCACGAGGCTGGCCGCCCCGGTTCCGGTGTTCTGGACGAGGGAGTCGATGACGACGTCGCCTCCCGCAAAGAGGTGGACGTGCCCGCTGCCGTGGGCGGTCGTCCCGACGCCGCCGAGGCGCAGGCTCCCTTGCTGGACGCCGATGTCGACGGAGCCGTTGGGCAACATCTTACCGATGGTGTCGCCCAGGCCGTAGCTCGCCGCCGCGGAGTTGTCCAGGCTTCCGGTGACGAGGGCGAAGTCGGTGCGACCGGAGGTGCCGTCGCTGCCCGCATGCCCGAGGACGGCGCTGGACCCGCTGCCGTCGGCCAGCAAGGTCGCCCCCGCCGCGCGGATCAGGACGTCGCCCGTGCGCGTTCCCGACATGCCGAGGTCGCCGTGCCCGACGATGGCATTGGACCGGTCGGCGGAGCCGCCGCCGCGGAGGGAAAGATCCCCGCGGGCTCTGACGTGGATCGCGCCTTCGAGGATTCCGCCGGCGTTGGCGTTGGCCTTGCCCCCGTGGCCGATCTGGGCCAAGCTGCCGTTGCCGGCGCCACCGGAGAGGGCGATGTTCCGCCCATCGACGTGAACGTCGCCGGAGAGGTCGAAGTCGAGCCCGTCCCCGTGGTGCCCGATGGCGGCGTGGGACTCGACGCCGGCTCCGCCGACGATGTCGATGTCGCCGCCGACGATCACATCGACGTCCGAGCCGACGCCCACGCCGTTGGCCTTGGCGAAGGTCACCTCCGCGTTCGGGTCGAAATTGGCGCCTATGCTGGTGTTCGCCAGCATCCAGGAATCGATCGAGACGCCGTCCTCGCGCGGGTTGATCCGCAGGGTGTAGGTGGTGTTGGGAGCGAGATCCCAGGTGGCGTTGCCGGTGTTTCCGCTGGTGTGCTCGTGGCCGCCGGTGCCGCCGCTCCAGGTGAAGACCCCGGTGCCGACGGTGCCGATGAAATACCAGTCGGCTACGCCCCCCGCACCGACACCGTCCTTGAGTTCGACGATGTCCATGTAGAGCGAGTCGCTGTTGCCGTTGAAGCCGGCCGCGTGCGAGTAGAGCCGGTAGGTGCCGCCTTGGCTTCCGGTGGTGAACGAATAGAGGGCGTAGGTGCCGGCGCTGCTGGCGTAGGCGCCGGCGGGCTGGCCGTCGGGCGCTTCGAGGAACCAGCCGTTGCGGGTGCCCGAGAAGGTGGCCGGGGGAGGAGGGTCCCCTCCTGGATTCGTCGGGTAGAACCCCTCGGGCCGCACCACCCAGTTGCTGGCTTCGTCGTACCATTCCGCCTCTCCGACGATGAGCCCGCCCACCTCGATCAGCCCGCCCCAGCCGCCCCGGGCACCCGTCAGCGAATGTCCGATCTGGGCGAAGGTGAAGGCCCCTCCGCCGCCCTCGACGGCCAGGTCGCCGCCGACCGTCACGTCGATCCGGCCATCGATGAAGCCGTCGGCTTCCACGCCTCCGTGGCCCACCAGTGCGTAGGCTCTGTCGGCGGAGCCTCCCGCGAGGGAGAGGCCGCCGGAGCCGCTGTCCACCCAAATGGCCCCGCTCTTGTTTCCGGTGGCCTCCACGCCGCCGTGACCGATCTGGGCGTAGGCGCCCGTGCCGTTTCCGCCCGTGAGGGCGATGCCATCGGCCCCGCCGGTTAGAAGGGTGACATTTCCGCTCAGATTGCCGGAAACCCGACCGCCGCCGTGCCCGATCTGCACGTAGTTGTCCGTGTTCCGTCCGCCTGAAGCGTCGAGCACGGCCTTGCCGCCGACTTCGACGTGGATGTCGCCGTCCATGTTTCCGCTGATGTCGTAATTGGTGCCGCCGCTATTGTTCGATCCGATCCCGCCATGACCGATCCGGGAGAACGTGTTGTTGCTCGCGCTGGCCGCCAGATCCATGACGAGGTCCCCATTGGCCGAAACATTGATTTCGCCGGAATGGTTGCCGCTGAGATTCGCGCCGCCGTTGCCGATCATCGCACCGGAGGCACCCCGGACTCCGGAATGCAGCTCGATGTTGCCGGTGCCGCCATCGACGGTGATGTCGCCCCGGAAGGCACCCGAACGGACGGTGCCGTTGACCCCCGTCCCGCCATGGCCAATCTGGGCGAGGGAGTAGCCGCCCGCCTGTGAGGCATCGAGGATGACGCCGCCGTCCACGGTCGTCACCGTGATGGCGGCGTTGACCATCTCCACCGCAGCCCCTGCGCTGGTCCCGGCACTGTAGCCGCCATGCCCGACCTGGGCGCGGGCGTAGGTCGAAGCACCGCCCTCCAGCAGGACTCCGGTCTGTGCTTCCACGGTGATGGCTCCACCGAAGGTGGCACTGGCGAACATGCCGCCATGGCCGATCTGGGCGAAGGTCTCGTTCGAGTTGGCACTGGGAGCGCCCGTATCGGAATACACCGACCCCTTCACCTCCACCTTGCCGTCGGAGACGACGGTGATGATTCCGGACTGCGAACTGGAAACCGAAGCCCTGCCCCCGTGGCCGATCTGCGCATGGGTGTACTGCCGACCGCCTCCGTGGAGGACGATGTCCCCTCCGTGGGTCGTGGTGACGCTGATCTCTCCGCTGGCACTCCCCGTGGAAGTCGAACCACCGTGCCCGATCTGGGCGAAGCTGTTGGGCCGGGTCGCCGCAACGGTGCTGGTGCCTCCGCCCTTGAGGACGATCCCGCCCGAACCCGCCGCGACGGTGATGGAGCCGCTCTTGCCGCCCGAGACCGCCGAAGCGCCGCCTCCGTGGCCGATCATCGCATAATGGTAGGCTTCGGACCCGTCTCCTCCCAACAGAGTCACCGCGGAGTTGGCCGCGCTGCCGGTCACCGAGACGTTCCCACTGAACACGCTTCCGCCCGAGCTGTAGCCACCGTGGCCGATCTGCAGGAACGCCTGCGCTCCGTCGCCGACCGTTCCGTCCATGAGCACACCGCTCACGGTCGAGACGGTGACATCCCCCGTCTTGCTGCCCGTGGTGCTCGAGCCTCCCATTCCGATCATGGAAAACGCCTGGCTCCCGTTTCCATTGGTCATGCTGAGTCCCGCCGTACGGGAAGTGACCTCCACCACGTCGCCGGCGCTACCGAAAGTGCCTCCGCTGAACGACCTTCCACCATGACCGATCAGGGTGAAGCTATCCGAGCCATC
>CAYMMC010000316.1:0-4408 GCA_964391125.1 uncultured Akkermansia sp. | reverse complement strand
GCGCCTCGTCGCGCCCTACGCCCTCGACCGGCTCCGCGCGGCGGCCTTCGATCCCGGCTGGCGCCCCTTCGTGTCGAACGTCAGGGAAAGCGAGGGTCTCTCCCCGCAGGCTGCGCTGGAGAGCGTCGGCCTCGCCTCTCTGGGCATCGCCCCCGGCTCGACCGACACGCTGGCCATCGGGGAGGGAACCCGCCTCGTCGGCCAGGCCGAGGGGGGTGGCTTCTCCCTCGACTCGGCCTTCGGGCCCATGGAGATCCCCTTCGATCAGCTCGCCGCCGTGGCCGGGGGGCATCATCGCGGCGACGGCAGGGTCCGTCTCTACCTGCGCGACGGCCAGGTCCTCTCGGGAACGGTCTCGGTGGAGGGCTTCGGCTTCGTGCCGGCGAACGGATCGCGCATCCCCCTCGCTCCGGCGACGCTCGACCGCCTCGTCTTCGCCAAGGCGCCGGGACCGGAGGGCTGGCCCGCCGGCGCCGATGCCCTGGTCGAGACCCACGGCGGCGATCTCGTCCGCGCCGAGGCGGTTTCGGCCCCCTTGTTGAACCTGGCGACCCCCTGGGGAACGCTGCCGGTTTGGCTGAAGGATCTCGTCTGGCTGCGGCCCTTGCCCGACGACGCCCCCGGCTATCGGGTCGAGCTGAAGGACGGCACGATCTGCGAAGGCTATCCGGCCTCGGAGACGATCCCCTTCGTGGCGGCCGGCGCCGGGGAGACGGCGCTGCCGGTCGCGCGTCTGAAGCGCATCTACACCCAGGCGGCCTGGGACCGCCTCGAAGGCGGGAGCCTGCCCCTTTCCGGCGCCGCGATTCGGCTGTCGGGGCGTCAGACGCTGCAGGGTCAGATCGGCGACGAGACCCTGTCCATCCTCGGCGAGGGAGGACGGTTGGAGACGCCGACGGTGGAGATCCGGCGCATCGAGCGGCTCGCCGAGGCGGCTTCGCCGACGCGCTTCCGGGTGGAGCGCTGGGACGGGGGGACGCTCGTGGGCAGCCTTTCCCGAGACTTTCTCTCCGTGCAAGTCGGGGACCGGACTTGGCAGATCCTGCCGCGCGACATCGCTGGAATCGACTTCGCCCCGCCCGAGCTCACTCCCGAGACGACCGCCCGGATCGAGGGCCTCGTCGCGAACCTCGCCTCGCCGGACTGGGCGACGCGGGAGAAGGCCACCCGCGAGCTCGGCGCATTCGGCTACCTTGCGCGCCCGGTGCTGCGGCGCGAACTTGCCGCCGCGACCGATCCCGAAGTGGAGCAGCGGCTGGAGCGGATCCTGTCCCGTCCGCAGTGATCCGCCGCCCGTCTCCGGCCGTTCGTTCCCGTGAACTCCGACCTCCAACGCCCCGCCTATCTCGACACGGCCGCCGCGCTGAGGCGACGGCTCGCCGCCGTCCGTTTTGCGTCGGGGCTGCGGCGCAGCCATCTCCCCGCCGCCCTGCTGGTCGCGGCGGCGGTTCTCGGGCTGCGCTTCGTCGCGGGATGGCGGAGCGGAGAATGGCAGATCGCCGCCGCGCTCCTGGGCCTCTGGTTGCTGGGGGCGGCGGTCCTGGCGATGCTGCGCCTGCCCGGCACGGAGAAATCCCTGCGTCTCCTCGACCGGCTCGGAGGATGGAAGGATTGCTTCTCCTCCGCCTGGGACTTTCTAAACCGCGAGGAGGTCGGAGAGGCCGAGCGGCTCCATCTTTCCCGGGCGGGGGATTCTCTGGCGGCGGCGCGGCGCTCCGTGCCGGACCTGCTGCCGCTCCCCCCGCTGCGGAAGGCTTGGATCGCGCCGGTCCTCGCCATGGCCTTGGCCTTCGCGCCTTGGGGGCGCCCGACGCCGGACGCCCGCGACCTCGCCCTGACCTCGGCGATGAAGGAGGCGGCGGCGCAACAGGCGGAGGAGCTGCGCCGCGAGGCGGAGCGGGCTCTCGATACGGCGGCCCTGACCGAGGAGGAGCGCGGGGAGCTGGAATCGCTGCGGGTCGAAGTGCTCGAAGCCGCCGAGACGCTGGCCGATCCGGACGGACTCACCGCCGGGGAGGTGCTGGAGGCGCTGGAGAACCGGGCCCGTGCGGCGGAGCGGCTCGCGGGGAAGCTCGACGCCTTTTCGGACGACTGGGCCTCGCCCGAGATGCTGGCGGAGATGGGGCGGCACCCCGACACCGCCGACCTCGCCCTCTTCATCGGCGACAAGGCCGCCGAGGGCGCGGCGGCCGAGGCGACCCGCCTGAAAGAGGTCCTCGCCGACGGGGAGATCCCGGGCGACACGCAGGAACGCTTCACCCGCGCCCTCGAGAGCATCTCCGCGGCGGCGACGGAGGCGGACCGCGAGCGGCCCGTGGGCGAGCGCTTCGGCAACGCCTCGAGGAAGCTTCTCGACGGCTCCCCCGCGACCGCCGCCCGCGAGTTCGAGGAGCTGGCCAAGCATTTCCTCGAGCTGGCCGCCCGCGAGGAGGCGAAGGCGAAGCTGGACGAGCTCGCCAGGAACCTGCGCGAGGCCGGCGGCGAGATCGGCGGCAGCGAACTGAAGAAGATGGAGGAGCTCGCACAGGACTCCGGATCGCCGCAAGGCGCTCCGGCGGGCCTGATGCCGCTCGACGCGGAGACCTCGGGCGGCGAAAACGCCGCGCCGGGTCCGACCCTCTCGACCGAAGGGACCGAGGGGGATCCGACTGCGGCGCCTCAACTGGCGCAGACGCCGGGCGAGCAGGCGACGCAGGCGCCCGTGCCCGGCGCCGCCCCCGGCGAGGGCGAATCCGGCGAAGGGAGCGAGGGAAAGCCGGGCGAGCAGCTTTTCGCCGCGCCCGTCCCCGGCGAGCAGGCGCCCGAGGGTCAGTCGGGATCGGGCCTGGGCCTGAGCGAGCAGGGCCGCGACGGTCAGGGCCAGGGCGGGATGCTCTCGGCGCCGATTCCGGGGATGGACGGGGGCGGGGCCAGTCCGGGCATGTCGATGGGGCAGAGTCCCGGGGCCTCCTCGACCTCGGGCCAGGGCGGCGACCAGGCCGGCGCCGGAAGCGCCGAGATGGTCGATGCCGCCTCCGAGGCCCTCAAGGCCGCGAGCGACGCCCGGGTTCTCGCCCAGGCGGGCAAGGACGGCGAGTCCACCATCCGCGCCATCGAGGGGCAGGCGAGGGCGGAGCAGGCCTCCCGCACCCGGCAGGAGGTGGTGGCCGATTTCATCGCAGTCGAGGAGCAGGCCCTCGACGACCAGGCCTTGCCGCTCTCACGCCGCCAGCAGGTGCTGAAGTATTTCTCCGGAATCCGGGCGCAGTTCGAGAAGGAGGATTGAGGAGTGGAGCGGATTTTGATTTCCGCCGCCGAAGGGAAACGCCCAAATGAAAGGCTTTGCCTGCCTTTGCGTTGGGCAGCCTCGTGTATTCCACTGATTCTGTTTGGATTGGCTACGCTGAAGTCGTCATTTCGACGCAGAGAAGAGACCGTGTTCGGTCCCGAGGACGAGGAGGAGTTCGAGCATGAGGAAGACGATGAAGAGCAAGCCGTCCGAGCAAGGTCGAAGCTTCAACCGCACCCACAGGGTAAGATGAGCTTACTTGACGCTTCCGGGGCCAGCCTCGATACTCGTTCCATGACGACGACGCTTTCCAGCAAAGGGCAGGTGGTTCTGCCAAGACTGATCCGAAGCCAGCTTCATCTGGCGCCGGGAACCAAGCTGCGTTGCGAAGTCCGCGGAGATTCCGTGATCTTGACGCCCGAACCTCCCCGGCGCCGAACGCGGGAATACCTCACCGATCCGCTCACGGGGCTGCGGGTCACGAAGGCGGCGGAGGCTTCCGAGCCCGTGACGACGGAAATGATCAAGGCCCTTCTGGTGGACTTCCCATGAGCTGGCTGCTGGACGTCAACGCCCTCGTCGCCTTGGCGCATCAGGGGCATGCGGATCATGCGCGGCTCATCCGCTGGTTCGCCTCCCTGATCGGCCCGGAGGCGAGGCTTTGGACCTGCGCCCTGACGGAGATCGGCTTCGTTCGCGTCAGCATCCAGGCCGGCTTCGAGAAGGATGTCCCCGATGCGGCGGAAACCTTGCGGGGCTTGAAGGCGAGCAGCAGGATCCCCTTCGCGCTGATTCCGGACTCGTTGGGGGCGGACCGGCTGTCCGCTTACGTCTCGGCGGCGAGGCAGGTGACGGACGGGCATCTGCTCGAGCTGGCCAGGGAGGCGTCCATGCAGCTGGCGACGCTGGACAAGGGGATTCCCGGGGCTTACCTCATCCCCTGAGCACCATGACCGAAGCGGCGGGAGAAAGGCGGCGGGAACACCGCGCCAAGGCGCAAAAAACGCAAAAGCCAGCCTCGCTTTTTGCCGCTTTTGAGACTTTTTGAAACGGCTCCTTCGATTCAGCAGAGACGGAAGCGATTTTTTATGAAAAACCAAGAAGAACTCGGACGGGACCTGGAGAGGTTCAAGGACCGCT
>CAYMMC010000315.1:0-4409 GCA_964391125.1 uncultured Akkermansia sp. | reverse complement strand
CCCCGGCTCCTAGCTCCTAGCTCCTAGCTCCTAGATTCCAGCTCCTAGATTCCAGCTCCTAGCTCCTAGCTCCTAGCTCCTAGATTCCAGATCCTCCCTCGATGGACCTCACTCTCAACCACTTCCTCTTCGTGAGCGGCGCGCTCTTCGCGATCGGGCTCGCCGGCGTGCTCGTGAGGCGGAACCTCATCATCATCTTCATGTGTCTCGAGCTGATGCTCGCGGCGGCGAACCTCACCCTGGTGGCCTTCTCGCGCTACCACCTCGTCGACGGTCAGCCCGCCTACGACGCCCATGTCTTCCTCTTCTTCATCATCACGGTGGCGGCGGCCGAGGTCGCCGTCGGCCTCGCCATCATCGTCGCCCTCTTCCGCTCGAAGGAGACGACCGACGTGACGCAGGTCAACACGATGAAATACTGATTCCGCCTCCGCCCTCCCCCCCTCCATGGATCCCAACACCCTGGCCTGGTCCGTCCTCCTCCTGCCGCTCCTCGTCGCGGCGGCCATCCTTCTCGGCCTGAAACGCTGGTCCGGCCTCTCCGCCCTGCTCTCGACGGGCTCGTCGCTGCTGGTCCTGGTCTTCTGCCTCCTGCTCGCCCGGGGCGGCGAGGCAGCCGTGGAAACCAAGTCCTTCCCCTGGATCGACCTCGGCGCCGCCCTGGAGATCGGGATCGGCTTTAAAATCGACGGGCTCAGCCGCGGCATGATGCTCATCGTCGGCTCCATCGGCTTCCTCGTGCATCTCTTCTCGCTCGGCTACATGAAGGACGACAAGGGCAAGTCGCGCTACTTCGCGGGGCTCTCGCTCTTCCTCTTCTCCATGACCGGCATCGTCCTCGCCGACAACTTCGTGATGATGTTCGTCTTCTGGGAGCTCGTCGGGGTCAGCTCCTACCTCCTCATCGGCCACTGGTACGAGAAAGCCTCGGCCGCCGACGCGGCGAAGAAGGCCTTCCTCGTCAACCGCATCGGCGACTTCGGCTTCATGGCCGGCATCCTCCTCGTCTGGATCCTCACCGGCTCGATCTATTTCGACGAGATCGCCAAGGCCGTCGGGGGCGTCGCCAACGCGCAGCTCCTCAACATCGCGGTGCTCTGCGTCTTCTGCGGGGCCGTCGGCAAGTCGGCGCAGGTGCCCCTGCACGTCTGGCTGCCCGACGCCATGGAGGGGCCCACCCCCGTCTCCGCCCTGATCCACGCCGCCACCATGGTCGCCGCCGGGGTCTTCATGCTGGCGCGGGTCTCCTTCCTCGTCGAGGCCGCCGAGTTCGCCGCCGACGTCATCGTCTGGGTCGGCGCCATCACCGCCCTGCTCGCCGCCCTGATGGCGCTCCAGCAGAACGACATCAAGCGCATCCTCGCCTACTCGACCCTCTCGCAGCTCGGCTACATGGTCATGGCCCAGGGCATCGGCCACGGCGGCAGCGACGCGGGCATGTTCCACCTCTACACCCACGCCTTCTTCAAGGCGCTGCTCTTCCTCGGCTCGGGCGCGGTCATCTACGCCTGCCACCACGAGCAGGACATCTGGCGGATGGGCGGGCTGAGGAAGAAGCTGCCCATCACCTTCTGGACCTTCGCCCTCGGCACCGCCGCCCTGATCGCCGTGCCCTTCACCAGCGGCTTCTGGAGCAAGGAGGCCATCCTCGAGGCCGCCCTCCACGAAAAGCTCCACGGGCCCTACGCCATCGGGATGATCGTCGCCTTCCTCACCCCCTTCTACATGACCCGCCTCGTCCTCGTCGCCTTCTTCGGCAAACCGCGGACGAAGGACGCCGACCACGCCCACGAGGTCGGCCCGGTGATGTGGGTGCCCCTCGCCCTGCTCGCCTTCCTCGCGGTCTTCTCCGCCTACGCCTTCGTCTCCGGCCCGCTCCTCGCCCGCGGCCATGCCGACTTCGGGCATTTCTTCGGGCACTTCGGACTCACCGCGATCCTCTCCCTCGTCGGCCTCGTCGTCGGGGTGGGAGCCGCGATCCATTTCTACAGGGGACGCGACCAGGATCCCATCCGCATCCCGCTCCTCCGCGACAAGTTCCGCATCGACGAGATCTACCTCGGGCTCGTCCGGGTCCTCCAGGACTCCGTCGCCAAGGGCATGGACGCGGTCGACCGCTATCTGGTCGATCCGCTCGTCGCGCGTTTCCCGGCCATGACCGCCCTCGCCGCAGGCTCCGTCTTCCGCGTCTTCAACGCCGGCAACGTCCAGACCTACGCCTTCCTCTTCGGCCTCGCCGCCGTCGGCGCGGTCCTCTACCTCATCCTCTGACCGAATTTCCCGCCCCACTTCCGTCGTGAGCACTCTCGAACTCCTCGTCCTCCTGCCGCTCCTCGCCGCCCTCGCCGTCGGGCTCGGGGCGCCCGCGCGCCTCACCTCGCTGGCTGCGGCGGCGCTCGCGCTCGTGATCGCCGTCGCCTGCGCGGTCCAGTTCCAGACCTCGGTGGAGGGCGTGGGCACGTGGCAGTTCGCCAGCTCGCGGCTGCTCCTCGACCTGCCCGGCTTTCCCAAGCTGCATCTCGCCTTCGGACTCGACGTCATCAGCCTCGTCCTCGTCCTCCTCTCCGCCCTCGTCCTCGTCGCCGCCGTCCTCGTCGCGCCGCGCGAGAGCGCCATCCAGGGCAGCGCCCGGCTCTACTACCTCTCCCTGCTCCTCATCGGCGGCGGGGCCATCGGGGCCTTCGCCTCGACCGATCTCTTCTTCCTCTACGCCTTCCACGAGCTCGCCCTCGTCCCGACCTTCCTCATGATCGGGATCTTCGGCCAGGGGGAAAACCGGGTCAAAACCGCCTGGACCATCACCCTCTACCTCGGCGTGGGCAGCCTCGTCCTCCTCGTCGGACTCATCCTCGCCGTGAGCGCCCTCGGGGGCACGACCCTGGACGTGGCCGAGCTCATCGCCCGCGCCCGCGACGCCCAGGGCGGCATCGCCGCCGAAACCCAGTCCTGGATCTTCCTGCTGCTCCTCGTCGGCTTCGGCATCCTCGTCTCCCTCTTCCCCTTCCACAGCTGGGCCGCCCCGGCCTATGCCGAGGGCCCCACCCCCGTGACCATTCTCCACGCCGGAGTCCTCAAGAAATTCGGCCTCTACGGCGTCGTCCGCCGCGCCCTGCCCCTCGCCCCGGCCGGGGCCGAAAAATGGCTGAACCTCGTCCTCGTCCTCCTGCTCGGGAACATCCTCTACATCGGCCTCGTCACCATCGCCCAGCGCAAGCTCGACCGCATGCTCGGCTACTCCAGCGTCATGCACATGGGCTACGCCTTCCTCGGCATCGCCGCGGGCAACGTCCTCGGCGTCTCCGGCGCGGTGCTCCTCATGTTCGCCCACGGCCTCTCCATCGCCCTGCTCTTCGCCCTGGCCGGCTGGATGCGCGACCGCTTCGGCGATCTCGACTTCGACCGCCTCGGCGGACTCGCCAAGTCCCTGCCACGGCTCGGCCTCCTCTTCGGCTTCGCCACCTTCGCCTCCATCGGCCTGCCCGGCTTCGCCAACTTCGCCGCCGAGGTCGCCATCTTCTTCGGCGCCTTCGCCGGGGAGCACGCCGGAATGAGCTGGATCCGCTGGGCCACCATCGGCGCGCTCTGGGGCGTCGTCATCTCCGCCGTCTACATGCTGCGCGCCTACCGCAGCCTCTTCATGGGCCCGAAGCCGGAAAGGCTGGAGACCCCCGCCGACCTCGCCTGGTCGGTGCGCCTGCCGCTGCTGCTGCTGCTCGTCGCCCTCGTCGCGGTCGGCTTCGTCCCCGACCTGCTCAACCAATTCATCCGCCCCGCCGTGCATGGGTTGTTCCTTGTGAGCGCGGGTTAACCGTGTTGCGTCCGTTGCTTCACCCTGTTAGATCAATCAAGCGCACATGGAGATTCCATACTTGATGGCAGGCATATGCTTGATCGGGTTTATCGTTGGCGCTTGTCTAAAGCGGCATCCACTCAACCTCCTTTTGGCTGGCTTCCTCATTGCGACTGCCTTTTCCTTGCTCATGTTTGACTGGCGTCATTTCGATCCCTTGGAAATCATGAAAGTGAGCGGAGCATGGATTTCATGGACCATCATGTCATTCGCTTACTTTATCATTGCATTGATTCCGAGTGTACTCGGTGCCTTTTCCGGCTGCCTAACCAGGTCGTCTTTCTGCAAATCTAAAAAATCAGACTGACAACACACTGTATTCGAATCGGATAACCATGCGATGAAGACAAAGCCGAAGGCGATGCACCCAACAAAACCAACCCCATGAAAGGTCGCGAAAGCGGAATGCCAGAAGAAGCCCATTGGGAGGCGTTCTACGATGCCGATTGCATCGTCGCGAAGCTCGATTGCGCGAAGGAAGGGGCCGGGACAGCCGCCTTCGCAAGCCGTAGCATGGGCTTCCAGCCCGTGCACCGCTCCCGGACGTCCGTGGATGGAA
>CAYMMC010000314.1:0-4411 GCA_964391125.1 uncultured Akkermansia sp. | reverse complement strand
AGCCCCGTCGGGACCGGTTTTCCGACAGGTCCGGGGACGACGGCTCCGACGCCCCGCCCTCGACGGGAGGCCCCCCCTCAATGCCCTTCGTCGGCCAGGCGCCGCGTCGCCAGCGCCCGCCAATCGTCCTGCAGGGGGCTGGGCGGCTCCTCCGCCTGGGCCTTGGCGAAGGTCTCCTCGACGAACTCCTGCACTTCGCGCTCCAAGTCCTCCAGGCCCTCGCCGCCGAGATGGGCCTCGGCGAGAATGCGCTCGCGCGCCAGGGCGAGGCAGTCCCGCCCGTAGCGTCCCGATCTCGCCTGGTCGGGAACGTAGCTGGCGTCGTCGTGCTCCCCGTGCCCGGAGAGGCGCAGCAGCTTGCCGACGACCATCTGGGGCCCTTCGCCGGCCCGCGCCTTCGCGATCACGGCGCGGAAGGTCTCGAGGCAGCTCGTCAGATCGGTGGCGTCGATGGAATGTCCGGCGATCCCGTAGCCGAGCGCCCGGTCCACGAGATCCTCGCAGGCATACTGGCGGCTCGTCGGCGTCGAATAGGCGAACTGGTTGTCGGCCACCGCGACGACGAGGGGCAGGCGCTCGACGGCGGCCTGGTTGAGGCCCTCGCGGAAGGCGCCGGGCGAGGCGGCCCCGTCCCCGGCGGTGACGCCGCCGACGAAGCCCGACTCGCCGCGGAAGCGCTTCGCCAGGAGCATGCCGTTCACCACCGAGACGGATGCGCCCAGATGGCTGATCATCGCGGGCATTCCCGCCCCGGGGCGACCGCGATGGATGTTGCCGTCGCGTCCACGCATGGGGCCGGCGGCCTTGCCGAGGTAGGTCAGGGCCGCGTCGAGCAGCGGCTCTCCGAAGGCGGTGCGCCCCGCCTGGTCGCGGATGAGCCCGGCGAAGACGTCGCCGAGACGGCGGTCGAGCTGCCCGCCGAGGGCGTAGCTGAAGGCCTCCTGTCCACGCCCGATGTAGACGCCGCCGACGATCTTGCCGGCACGGTAGAGGGCGGAGACCTTCTCCTCGAAGAGCCGGGCCACGAGCATCCCTCGATAGGCCGCGACGAACTCGTCCGCAGCGATGCGGACGGAGGCGGAGGCGCTCTGGAAGGCTCGGACGGACATGGCGGAAAGGCTCCGGCCAACCTAGCCGTGCCCGCCCATCTCCCGCAACGGAATTTTTCCCTGTCGCTCCGCCGAAATGGGGCTACCGATATCGCCATGAAGCTCGGCGTGATCGGTTGCGGCAAGATGGGGCGGGCGCTCGTGGGCGGCATCGTCGGCGCGGGACTCTGCCGCCCCGGGAACGTCCTCGCCTACGACAACCACGCGCCCGCCGCCGAGGCGATGGCGTCCGAACTGGGCGTGGGCGTGGCGACGGACAACGCCTCCGTCGTCGAGGGTTCGCAAGTCGTCCTGCTCTGCACCAAGCCCCAAGGCTTCGCCGGGATGCTGGCCGAGCTGGGGGACAGCCGCGACCGGCTCCTCGTCTCCATCGCCGCCGGCATCCGCATCGGAGCCATCGAATCGGCCACGGACCACCGCCACCGCGTCGTCCGCGTCATGCCCAACACCCCCGCCTTGGTCGGCAAGGGGGCCTCGGCCTACGCCCTCGGCGCCGCCGCGACGGAACGCGACGCCGCCCTGACCGAGTCGCTCCTCGGCGCGGTCGGCTACGTCTGCCGCGTCGCCGAGGACCAGCTCGACGCCGTCACCGCCGTCAGCGGCAGCGGGCCTGCCTACTTCTTCCTCATGCTCGAGGCGATGATCGCCGAGGGGATCGCCCAGGGCCTCGCCCCGGCGGTCGCTCGCGACCTCGCCGTCCACACCGCGGCGGGGGCCGCCGAGCTCGTCCTCGCCACCGGGGAGTCCCCCGCGACGCTGCGGGAGAACGTCACCAGCCCGAACGGCACCACCTTCGCCGCCCTCCAATCCCTCCGCAGAAAGGGATTCGAGGATATCGTGCGGAACGCGCTCGCGGCGGCGGCGGACCGGTCCCGCGAACTGGGGCAGGCCTAGCCCCGCTCGAACCTGGCTGAATGGAGGACATGGCCACGAAACACCCGAAAGCGCCAACCCCTTCCCCCCTTCTGGGCCCTTGTGTCCCTTTGCGTCCGTCGCTTCGTATTCCGGCATGCGTTCTCGGCGCTCCCCGGACAGCGGTTCATCGCGGCGCGCCGCGCAGGGAGGGGCGAATGAAATGAAAGGCGTGATCCCAGTCCTCTCCACCTTCTTTCAAGACCGCGCCGGCCGCGGCAATCTGAGGTCGCTGCTGCATCTGCTCGCCATCCTCGTCGCCTTGGTCGCCTTGTTCAGCGCCCTCTTCCACCTCATCATGCTTCGGGAGGGGCAGGAGCACTCCTGGATCACCGGCCTCTACTGGACGCTGACGGTGATGACGACCCTCGGCTTCGGCGACGTCACCTTCGAAAGCGATCTGGGCCGGCTCTTCTCCGTCGTCGTGCTCGTGACCGGCGTCGTCTACATGCTGGTGCTTCTGCCCTTCACCTTCATCGAGTTCTTCTACGCCCCCTGGATGCGGGCGCAGGCGGCGGCCCGGGCCCCCCGCGAGCTGCCCTCCCACTGGCGTCGCCACGTCGTCCTGACGAACTACGACGCCGTCGCCTCCGCCTTGATCCCCATGCTGGACAGGTACGGCCATCCCTACGTGGTGCTCTGCGCCACCCCTGCGGAGGCCATCGCCCTGGACGAACGAGGCATCAAATCGGCCGTCGGGGATCTAGACGACCCCGAGACCTACCGCAAGATGCGCATCGAGCAGGCCGCCATGCTCGTCTCCACCCGAGACGACATGGTCAACGCCAACGTGACCTTCACCGCCCGCGAGCTGGCCCCCCACCTCCCCATCGTCGCCTCGGCGAATTCCGCGGCCTCGCGGGACGTGATGGAGCTCGCCGGCGCCACCTTCGTCCTCAGGCTCGAGGAGATGATGGGCGCCGCCCTGGCCCGGCGGATCAGCCTGCGGGACTCCGACGCCCACCTCATCGGCAGCCTCGGCGGACTCCACATCGCCGAGGCCGCCGCCGCCGGCACCTCGCTGGTCGGCCAGACCCTGCGGCACAGCCAGATCCGCTCGCGCACCGGAGTGAACGTCATCGGCATCTGGAACCGCGGCGCCCTCGAGTTCGCCAGCCCCGACCTCGCCATCACCGAGCGCACCCTCTTCATCCTCGCCGGGACCAAGCAGCAGTTGGAGACCTTCGACGCCGCCTTCTCCGCCCCCGCCCAAACGAAGTCCCGTGTCGTCGTCGTCGGCGGGGGCCGCGTCGGGCGCGCCACCTACCGGGCCCTCAAGGAGCTCGGGACCTGCCACGTCTCCATCATCGAGCGCAACCCCGAGCGCGTCCGCGGCATCCCCGAGGCCATCGTCGGCGACGCGACGGAGATGGACGTGCTCAAGCAGGCCGCCGCCCGCGAGGCCAGCTCGCTCATCATCACCACGCACGACGACGACACCAACGTCGCCCTCACCATCTTCTTCCGCCGCCTCCGCAGCAGCTTCCAGATCCTCGCCCGCTCCAACCTCGACCGGAACGTCGCCACCCTCCTCCGTGCCGGCGCCGACCTGGTCCTCTCCTACGCCTCGATGGGCTCGAACACCGTCCTCAACGTCCTCCGCGGATCCGACCACCTCCTCCTCGCCGAGGGCGTCAACATCTTCCCCACCGCCATCCCCCGCTCGATGGCGGGACGGCTCCTTTCGGATCTGGAGGTCCGCTCCCAGACCGGATGCAGCGTCATCGCGGTGGAGACGGACGGCGAACGCGTCGACAACCCCCCGCCCGACTACCGCCTCCCCGACGAAGGCCGCATCTTCCTCATCGGCGACATCGCGGCCGAGGAGCGCTTCATCAAGCGCTTCAAGCCGGACCTCAGCCCCGCCAAGCGGTGGAGGTCGGCAAGAGGCCACGCCCCCAGCCCTGGCGTGTAGCGCCAAATTCGCCCTTTGTCGAAAATATCGTTGCCATCGGTCCCTCGGACCGCTAAGACCATGGCCGATGCAACCGCTTCGTTCGATCCGCGGGCCCGCCCTGGCCGCGGCGCTCTGGGCTCTGGCCTTCCTCGCGCCCGCGCCTGCGGCGTCCGGGGAGGAGCCGCCGGCGGTGGTGTGCTACGGCATGGAGACCCGGACCGTCTCCGAGGCCGGGACTTGGCATGAAGTGGCCTTCCGGGGGAGCTTCGCCGCGCCTCCCGTCGTCCTGCTCGACGACCAAGCCGGCGACATTCCGGCGGAGAACATCGAGCTGCGCAACGTCGGTGCCGCAGGCTTCGAATACCGCTTCTCCGTCGCCGATCCCCAGGCCGCTCCTTCCGCTCCGGTCAGGATCGCCTACCTCGCCGCCGCCGTCGGCGAATACACCCATGGCGGCCTCGCATGGAAGGTCGGCGCGGAGACGGTCTCCACG
>CAYMMC010000313.1:0-4443 GCA_964391125.1 uncultured Akkermansia sp. | reverse complement strand
CCGGCAAGCGCTCCCCGACGGCCAAGATCACCGTGATCCGGCAGCGCTGACGTCCCGTCCCCCGCAAATCTCTCGCCATCCGCATCCAAAGCGCCGGGAACCGGCGCAAAAACGCTCCAAAGCGCTCCGCGCCCGTCGCGGCATCGTTCCTTCGCGAACTGCGGAACCGGCGGACCTGGGTCGCCGCGCTCCGCCCTTGTCGCCGCAAGGAAGCTCGCCTAGACTCCGGGTTCCGCCTCTTTCACCATGTCCGAATCCCCCCGCCACGATCCCGGCTGGTATTGCGTCCGCTCCCGCCCCAAGAGCGAGCACATCGCCGCGCGGCATCTCCAGCAGTTCGCCCACCTCGACGAGGTCTTCTGCCCCCGCATCCGCTACGAGAAGGCGACGCGGCGGGGGCGGGTCTGGTTCGTCGAGTCGCTCTTCCCCGGCTACTTCTTCGCCCGCTTCGACCTCGAGCAGGACCTCCGCGCCGTGAACGCGACCCCCGCCGTGACCGGCGTGCTGCACTTCGCCGAGTTCTATCCGCAGATCCACGACGACTACATCCGGGAGCTGCGCGGGGAATTCCCCGAGGAGGAGAACGCGATCCGCGTGGTCCGCCAGCAGATCGAACCGGGGGACGAGATCGTGGTGACGGAGGGGGCCATGAAGGGGCTCAAGACGATCGTCACCCGCCTCGTCGGCGCGGGCGAGCGCGTCGCCGTGCTGCTCGACTGGCTCGGACAGGAGCGCGAGGCGGAGGTCTCGATGCGCTCGGTGATGCGGCCCGGCGACATCCGGATGGAGATCCGCTGACCCCGACCTCCGGGCGGGGGCGGAAGGCCGGACAATGCCGGGCCTTCGCGGGAATTGAAATTCCCCGGGTTTCCCCTTACTCTCCCTCCTATGTCACGAAAGGTCCGCCTCACCCGCATGATCGGTCGCATGGGCGACGTCGTCCACGACTTGAACTGCCTCCATTTCTCGGGATTCTGCTCGCCCGTCGGTTGGCAACCGGACATCACCGCCTACCGCTACGACGACCGCATCGAGATCTGGGTGGACCTCGCCGGCGTGGAGAAGTCCGACATCGCCGTCGACGTCCTTTCCGACCGAGTCCGCGTCTCGGGGGAGCGCCGCCCCCCCGTTCCCGCCCGAGACACCTCCAGCCAGTGCCTCCAGGTCCTCACCATGGAGATCGAATGCGGCCGCTTCGCGCGCGAGATCGTCCTGCCCGCGGAAGTGGCCGCCCACCGCGTCACCGCCAAGCAGGAGAACGGCCTCCTCCGCCTCGTCCTGCCCCTCGCCTGAGCCGCCCCGGAACGAAACCGCGGCCCTCCCCCCTTTCCCCTCCTCCAGGAATGGAAGACTTCGAACAACTCCTCAACGAATCCTCCGGCGAGATCATCGAGATCTCCACGAGCCGTCCCGGGGCGAAGCTGCCCGAATGGCGCGCCGACCTGCCCGGGATCATCCCGGTGATGCCCCTGCGCGGCGTCGTCCTCTTCCCCGGCACCGTCGCGCCCCTCACCGTCGAGCGGGCCGCGAGCCGCCGCCTCCTCGACGAGCTCCTTCCCACCGGACGCCTCCTCGGCCTCGCCACGCAGAAGGACGCCGACCTCGACGTGCCCGGCCCCGACGACCTCCACGAAGTCGGCGTGCTCGGCAACATCCTCCGCATGATGCGGCAGAGCGACGAGAAGACCCTCGTCCTCATCCAGATCGTCGAACGCATCCGCCTGACGGAATTCGTCTCCTCCAAGCCCTACCTGAAGGCGCGCTTCGAAATCCTCGAGAACAAATTCCCCAAGTCAGGGGACCATTGGGAGGCGACGCTGCGCAACCTCCGCGAATCGGCCCAGGCCTTCATCAGCCTGAACCCCAACATCCCCGACGAGGCCCTCCAGGCCCTCGCCTCGATCGAATCGCCCTCCATCCTCACCGACTTCCTCGCGACCAACCTCAGCATCGACCTGATCCAGAAGCAGCGGCTCCTCGAGGAGGTCGACGTGCGCAAGCGCGCCGAGAAGGTCCAGCAGACCCTGAACAACCAGCTTCACATCGCCGAGCTGCAGCAGAAGCTGCGGGCCGACGTCGAGGACGAGTTCTCCGACGCCCAGCGGCGCGCCTACCTCCGCGAGCAGCTCCGCGCGATCCAGCGCGAGCTCGGCGAGGGCGAGGACGGCGAGGAGCAGATCGAGGACCTGCGCACCCGCCTCGAAGCCGCCGGGCTGCCCGAGGAGGTGCAGAAGCAGACCGACCGCGAGCTGAAGCGGCTCGACCTCGTGCCCGCCGCCAGTCCCGAGCATTCCGTCATCAGCAGCTATCTCGAGACCATCGCCGAGCTGCCCTGGAACCACCTCAGCGAGGACCACGGCGACCTCGAGCTGGCCCGCAAGATCCTCGACCGCGACCACTTCGGCCTGGAGAAGGTGAAGCGCCGCCTCGTCGAATACCTCGCCGTGCGCAAGCTCAACCCCGAGGGGCGCGGCCCCATCCTCTGCCTCCTCGGCCCTCCCGGCGTCGGCAAGACCAGCCTGGGGCGCTCCATCGCCGACGCCCTCGGGCGCGGCTTCGCCCGCATCAGCGTCGGCGGCATCCGCGACGAGGCCGAGATCCGCGGCCACCGCCGCACCTACATCGGCGCCATGCCCGGACGCCTCATCCAGGAGATCCGGCGGGTCGGCACCCGCAATCCCGTCATCATGCTCGACGAGGTCGACAAGATCGGGGCCGACTTCCGCGGGGATCCGGCCAGCGCCCTCCTCGAAGTGCTCGACCCGCGGCAGAACGACGCCTTCATCGACCGCTACCTCGACGTCCCCTTCGACCTCAGCCAGGTCATCTTCATCGCCACCGCGAACACCATCCATCCCGTGCCCGCGCCACTGCGCGACCGCATGGAGGTCATCGACATCCCCGGCTACACCGACGAGGAGAAGCTCCAGATCGGGAGGCGCTACCTCGTGAAGCGCCAACTCAAGGAGAACGGCCTCAAGGCCCGCCAGGCCCGCTGGAACAACAAGGCCGTCCTCCGCCTGATCGAGGACTACACCCGCGAGGCCGGCGTGCGCAACCTCGAGCGCGAGATCGGATCCGTCTGCCGCGCCGTGGCCGCCCGCGTCGCCGTCGACGACTCCGTCTCCATCGAGATCACCCCGGACTTCATCGAGGAGGTCCTCGGGCCGCCGCGCTACGCCCGCGAGTCGAAGCTCTTCGCGAGCTGTCCCGGCGTCGTCAACGGGCTCGCCTACACCCCCGTGGGCGGCGAAGTCCTCAACATCGAGGCCATCCGCTTCCCCGGAAAGGGCAACGTCAAGCTCACCGGCCAGATCGGCGAAGTGATGAAGGAGTCGATGGAGGCCGCCTGGAGCCTCGTGCGCGAGCGCGCCCCCAAGCTCGGGATCGATTCGGAGGACTTCTCGAAATACGACGTCCACGTCCACGTCCCCGCCGGCGCCGTGCCGAAGGACGGCCCCTCCGCCGGCTGCGCCATGTACACCGCCTTCGCCTCCCTCTTCGCCAACCGCCGCGTGAACAAGGACATCGCCATGACCGGCGAGATCAACCTGCGCGGCCTCGTCCTGCCCATCGGCGGACTGAAGGAAAAGGCCCTCGGCGCCCTGCAGGCCGGGATCCGCACCCTCCTCGTGCCGAAGCTGAACCTCAGGGACGTGCCCGAGATCCCCGCCTCCGCCAGGAAGAAGCTCAAGATCCTCCCGATGGAAACCGTGGACGACGTGCTCGCGGCGGCCCTGCTGTAGAGGCGAGGCGGCTTGGCGGCAGCGGTCCTGGCCGTCTGCCGGACCCGGCGCGTTTCACGCCGCCAGATTCCACTCGGCGGCTTCGGTCGGCGCCAGCGGCACGGTCTCGTCGCGGACAAGATTCCGCAGGAGGGTCCGTCCGCGAGCGCGGTCGAGCTTGACCGCCTCTCCGGTCTGCCACCAGATCACGTCGCGCCTCCGCGAGAAGTCCGCGAGACTCCACTCGCTGCCGTCGTCGAGATGCACGAGGCCGTTCCAGAAATAGTCGAAGCGGATGGGGCGCTTGGTCTTCGTCTTCATGACTCATTTTCCGCCCGTTCGAACAATAGTCAACAAATGAACAATTGTTCGCTTGGTCTAAATCGAGGCCTCCGGAACGTGGACGGCAGCTCCCGCGGGCCGGGCGGAGCGCCGGACCTTCCCGTCGAGGCGAGGAGCGCTCCCGCGAGGCCGCCCGCCCAGGAGACGGAGATCGCCTGGCGACGGCGTCCGAGGGCGACGGCCAAACCATGATCCAAACCGTTGCCGGATTCGCACCATCTGCCCATGTCCGAATCCTGGCAGGCTCTTGCCGCTTGCCGGGGAACGGAAAGAGCGCGTTCTTTGCCTCGTCCCCCGCCGCATCCATGAGAACCGCCGCCCCGGCGGGCCCCGCCCTTGATGACCGCCCGCCGGCGGCCACATTGCCCGCCTCACC
>CAYMMC010000312.1:0-4444 GCA_964391125.1 uncultured Akkermansia sp. | reverse complement strand
GGCACCTTGGCCGCCTTCCTCGCGCGGCTCGACCCCTGCTTCGCCCATTTCTCCGAGCACGATCCGCTCCTCGCCCCGCGCCTCGTCGTGATGGGCCTGCTGGAGGGGGACCGCCACCGCTTCCGCATCGTCGACGCCGGCCTGATGCTGATGCCCATGCTGGCCGACCGCCAGATCTGGACGCCGGAGGGCATCCGCAGCGCGGAGCCCGAGCATCCCGTGAACCTGGCCTTCCAGGGCGAACGCTTCGAATGCTCCGGCGAACGGCTCGACACCCTCGCGGCCCTGACCTTCGAGGGCTACTACCGCCCCGACCTGCGGCGCCAGGGGCAGGTGGACGACCAGTTCGACGCGGTGCTGACGCGGACGGCGAACGTGCCCGCGATCCGAGAGGCGGCGGTGCAGGTCTTCGCCTCGACCGAGCAGCTCCGCCACGAGGCCGCCCGCCGCGCCGAGCGCTCGGGCCAGGAGAGCACGGTCTGGACGGGGCGGAAGGACATCTTCGGCGACCGCTTCACCCGCCAGCTCTTCCGGCTGCCGGAGGGCGGGGCCCTGCAATACGTGGACGGGGCGAAGCGGCGCTTCTTCCGCCCCGACAACCTCGTCGAACTGCTGAAGCTGAAGCGCGAGTATCCGGACGCCGCCCTCGTCGCCGGAGGGACCGGCCTCCCCCGCCCCGGCGGGCGCGAGGCCGCGGACCTGATCTCGCTGGAGGCGGTGAAGGAGCTGAACTCGATCCAGACGACGGAGGAGTCTTGGGAGATCGGCGCCGCCGTGCCGCTGACGCAGATCGCGGAGCATCTCGGCAGGGAATGCCTCGCCTTCAACAAGGCCCTGCGGCGCTTCGCCTCGCGCCCGGTCCGGAACCGCGCCACCCTGGGCGGAAATCTCGCCACGGCCTGGGCCTCGGGCCAGCTCGGGCCGCTCCTGATGGCGCTGAACGCCCGGGTCCGCCTGCTCTCGCCCGACGGGGAGCGCGACGCGCCGATCTCGCAGTTCCATTCCGGAAAGGGGCGCACCATCCTGCAAGCGGACGAGCTGATCCGCTCGATCGCGATCCCCCGGACGACGGAGACGGCCCTGGCCGCGCGGGGCATCACCGCCCGCCTCTGCGACGTCTACGTCGTCGGGCCGCGCCGCAGCGGATGCCGGCCCTACGCCACCGGGGCCTTCGCCGTCGAGCTCCGCGGCGACAAGGTCTCGAAGGCCTGGATCGCCTACTCCGGCCTCGCCGACGCCCCCCTTCGCGCCCGCGAGGCGGAGGAGTCGCTCGTCGGAAAGCCCTGGGGCGAAAAGGCCGTGATCGAAACCCTGCCCATCCTTCAGCGCAGCGTGGAAATCTCGCCTCCGGCGGGTGCGGACGCTCCGGTCGGCTATTTGAAACAGCTCGTCGGCACCCTCTTCCAGAAATTTCATCACCAGCATCCCCGGCCCGAGAGTTCGCGGCCCGAGGCATTGACGGCGGCGGGCGAGTTCGGCAGGCTCGACGAGTCCTTCTACGATCCGAACCGTCCCTGAAGACTCCTCCCCGCGTCCCCGAGAGGCCGTGTCCGCAATTCCCTCGCGATGAGCGAAACCGACGATCCCCTGACCTTCCAGCTTCCCGCCGACACGGCGAAGAGCGCCCGCGAGACCTTCTCGGAGCGCCTCCGCCGCCGCCGCGACCAGCTCGCCGAGGGCGGGGAGGCGAGGGCGCTCTCCTCCTGGCAGTCGCGCGCCCGGACGCTGACCGCGCTCGTCGTCGAAAGCCCCCATCCCCACGCCTCCATCGTGCGGCGCAGCGGGGCGGAGGCGCTGCGGGTGGACGGGGTCGAAGCCGTGCTCTTCGCCGGCGACCTGCCGCCCTTCCGCAACTCCCTCGGCCACGAGTTCTCCGGCGAGCCGCTCCTCGCCGAGGAGGAGGTCCACTACCGCGGCCAGCCCGTCGCCCTCGTCGTGGGGCGGGACGAGGCCTGCTGCCGCGAAGCGGCGGCACGGCTGGAAGTCGACTACCACCCCGCGCCGGGGATCCTCGCCCTCGACCACGCCGTCGCCATGACGAGCTACCACGAGGCGCCCCGCGTCTGCGAGCGGGGCAAAGTCGCCGCCGCCATCGCCGAGGACGAGATGCGCTTCTCCGGCGCCTTCCTCCTCCCTCCGCAGCAATCCTCCCTGGCCGGCTCGCCGGAGATCCGGATCACTCCGATTCTCCGCGGCCGCGGCTTTTCGGTGAGGGCGCGCGCGCTTTCCCCCTCCCTGCTTCGCACCGCCGTGGCCCGGACCGCCGACATTCCCGAGTCGGAAGTGCAGATCGAGCCCCTTCCCCTCGCCGGGGCGACCGATGCGATGGAGCGGGAGCCCGTGCGCCTCGCCATGCTCGCGACGCGGGCGGCGATGGCCTGCGGCGCCGCCGTGGTCCTGAAGGCCTCCGGCCCCGACTCCCCGCTCGTGCGCGGTCAGCGGCATCCCGTGAAAGTCGAGTTCGACATTGCCTGCGACGCCGAGGGCCGCATCTCCGCGCTCGATCTGAAGCTGCTGGTCGACGGCGGCTTCTACGCGACCGACTCGTCCACGGCGATGGACCGGGCCACCCTCCACGCCGACTCCGTCTACGGCATCCCGAATCTTCGCATCTCCTCGCAGCTTTGCCGCACCCACCGGATCGTCTCCTCCGCCCTGCCCGCCGAGGGATCCGCCCAGGGCGCCTGGGCCATGGAGGAGATCCTCCGCCGCGTCGCCGCCAGGACGGGCCAGCCTCCCCATCTCGTGCGCGAGCGCAATTTCTACCGGGAGGGGGACGAGCCCAAGACCGCGCCCTACGGCCAGCCGATCCAGGCCGCCGCCATCGCCCGAGTCTGGCAGCAGGCCCTGCGCCGCAGCGACTACGAAGACCGGCTCTCCGCCTTGGAGAAATGGAACCGGCGCAACCCGGCCTGCAAGCGGGGCCTCGCCATCGTCGCGTCGAAGTTCGGTCTCGGCGACCCGCGCCCCGAACGGGACGCCGCCGCCACCCTCGTCCAAATCCTTGCCGACGGCTCCGTCCTCGTCCGCGTCGGGATCGTCGACGTCAACGACGGCTTCCGTGCCCAGATCCGCGAGGAGGCCGCCGCCCGGCTCGGAATCGAGGAGGAGGCGATCCGCGTCGTCCTGAACGACTTCGACGTCCTCCCGCGCTCCACTCCGGTCGTCGGCACCGACGCCGCCGGCCTCGTCCTGCGCGCCCTCGCCGACGCCTGCGACCGGCTTCAGGGGCGGCTGCGCGAGGTCGCCTTGCAGCTCTTCGCCGCGCGCGGGCAGACCGAGGAGGAGATCGAGGCGATCCGCTTCCGCAACGGGCTCGTCGGCCAGGACATCTCGCCCCACAGCCCCCTCCATTTCCGCGAAGTGGTCGAAGGCGCCTGGCGCAAGCGGGTCAACCTCGTCGAGACGGGCTACCACCGCACCCCGAACCTCTGGTGGGACCACGAGCTGGGGGCGGGGTGGCCCTTCTCCACCTTCACCTATGCCGCCGCCGCCGCCGAGGCGCAGGTCGCCGCCTTCACCGGCGAGGTCCAGATCCTGCGCGTCGACCTCGTCCACGAGGGCTCGCCCTCGCCCCGGCAGGGCGACCGCGACTTCGCCCAGTTGATGCGCGCCTTCTCCCTCGGCGTCGGCTGGCTCCTCTCCGAGACCGCGCCCTATCCGGAAAGCGAGACTCCGGCGTCCGTCCACGCCGCCGAGGGAGTTCCCGGCTTCGCCGACGCCCCCTTCCAAGTCTTCACCGACCGGCTCCGCCCCCTCGGCGATCCGGCCTCCGTTCCCGGCGATCCCTGTGCCGAGGGGCCCGTGCTGCTCGCCGCGGCGGTGCGCGAGGCCCTCTGGGACGCGCTCCGGGCCTTCGGCCTGAAGCCCGGATCGGAGATCGAGCTGCCCCTGCCCTCGCCCCCGCCGGCAGTGCTCGCGACCCTGCGCGAGATCAGCCTGGCCCTCCGGGCGCCGGAGGCAGCCCCGCCGGAAGCCCCTTGATCCGGGCCCGCCGCCCCCCCTAACCGAACACTGCTTCGGCACGGCGATGCCGCGTCCCTTCGTGTCCGCGATCCATCGATGCGCCGGCGCTCTCCATTGCGATAACCGATTACGGTAGGCTGGAAAGCGCGATCGTCAGGCAACGCTTTCGTCACGCGCCGACCGTGTGTCGATAACGTTTCCGAGGACCCTTTGCGGCGCCCGCCCAGACAGCGGTAGGTGGCCCCGCCGAGGAAAGTCAGCTCGTTTCTTCCCGGACCGGAAAGCGGCGGCGGATTCGAAATCCACACCTCAGGCGATCCTACCAAAACCAAAAAAAGAAAGCACCCACGCTCCTCTAGCCATGAAAATGAAACTCAGCCTCCTGGCGGGACTCGCGGCCCTCGGGCTCGCCTCGCCCGCCTCCGCCCAGACGGTCATCAACATCACCGGGGCGACCGCCTTCCGCGCCGCCGCCCAC
>CAYMMC010000311.1:0-4457 GCA_964391125.1 uncultured Akkermansia sp. | reverse complement strand
GGTTCGCGGCGGCACCGTGTTCGACCGGACGCACGAAGCTTGGGCCGAGTATATCCGACGCTGAACCAGATCGGGTCGCACCGCCCCCTCCTTGCCGCTTTCACGTCCCAATCGGGGAAGCCTCGGCTCTGCCGGGGGACGATCAAGCTTCGGCCGATCCGGCAGTCCCCGTCGGGGGCCGTGCGGCCTGCGCGGCCCGCGCGACCGATCGGGCGTTTCCACGACCTTCGCTCCCCGAGCGGGCTACCCTTTGAACCCCGAATAAAGGGGGGGCGCGATTACTCACACATGACCCCGATTACTCACAAAAAGAATTTCCCGCAGTTGTCAGGACGCGCGGCGGCGGCCTTATTTGCCATGCTCACACCCAATCCTCCCCCCACCATGCGCCGCCTGCTCTCCAACCTAGTAGCCACGCTGCGAACGGTTGCACTGCTACCAATGGCTGCCGCGGCCTTGTTTGCGGCCGACAATTTCGACGAGGCCAAGGTCCCGCCTTTCACGGTGCCCGATCCGTTGGTCTGCGCGGACGGATCGCGTGTCGACACCGTCGCCGAATGGCGGGAACGCCGTCGGCCCGAGCTCCTCGATCTTTTCTCGGAACTCGTCTACGGCCGGACCCCGGCGGGTGCGCCGGACGAGATGCATTGGACGATCACGTCCGTCGATCGCGAGGCGTTGAATGGAACGGCCGTGCGGAAGGAGGTGACCATTTGGTTCACCGCCGGCCAGGGTGGCCCCGCGTTGCACTTGCTCGTCTACCAACCGGCGCAGCCTCCGCCGCCCGGCGGTTGGCCGACATTTCTCGGACTGAATTTTTACGGCAATCACTCGGTGCATTCCGATCCCGGCATCACCTTCTCCCACGCGTGGATGCGCGCGAGTGAGAAAAATCACATCGTCGATCATCGCGCGACCGAAGCCTCGCGCGGCACGCACGCGGCGCTCTGGCAGATCGAAGCCGTCCTCGCCCGTGGCTTCGCGACGGCTACGGCGTATTATGGCGATCTTTGTCCGGATCACCGCGACGGCATCACGGAGGCGGTCGGCGCGCTCTTCGCCACGCAAGCGGCCGCGCGGCGTCGCGATGACGAATGGGGGGCGATCGGCATCTGGGCCTGGGGACTGAGTCGCGCGATGGACTATCTCGTGAGCGACGGCGAACTCGATCCGCACCGCGTGGCGGTGCATGGCCACTCCCGGCTCGGCAAGACCGCGCTGTGGGCCGGCGCCCAGGACGAACGTTTCGCTCTCGTGATTTCCAACAATTCGGGCAGCGCCGGGGCGAAGCTGATGCGCCGCCGCTACGGCTCTTCGATCGGCTTTGCGACTTCGGCCTTTCCTTTTTGGTGGTGCCGCAACTACGCCACTTTCGCCGGGCGCGAGGACGAACTGCCGATCGACCAGCACGAGATCATCGCGTTGATCGCGCCACGCGCCGTCCACGTCGGCAGCGCCAGCGAAGATCGGCGAGCGGATCCGCGCGGCGAGTTCTTGAGCGTGCGGCACGCCGCATCCGTGTATCGCTTGCATGGCCGCTCGGGGCTCGGCGTCGACGTCATGCCGGAAGCCGGGAGCGCCGTTCTCGGCGACGGCCTCGCCTATCACCTGCGCAGCGGGGCGCACAACGTCACGGCAGAGGACTGGCGGCACTATCTCGCCTTTGCTGAAAAAGAGTTCGGGCGCGAGCGAGCCGGTGGAGTCGTGGCACCATGACACCCGACGATACCATCCGGATCGAAAAACTGAGTCTGCAGGACCCGCGGTATCCGGAGAGTTGCCAGCTTCGCGAGGAGGTGCTGATGAGCCCCATTGGGATCACCTTTCATGAGGGAATCGCCGCCCAGGATGCCGAAAGCGACCATTTTGCGGCCTTTCTGGAGGGAGTAATGGTGGGTGTCGTCTTGCTGAGTCCCACCGCTCAACCCGGCCAATCTCGGTTGCGGCAGATGGCGGTGCGCCCGGACGCCCAGGGAATGGGTGTTGGCCGCAAGCTGGTGGAGTCTGCCGAGGAATGGGCCAGGCGACAGGCCATCCGGGAGATCCGTCTGCATGCCCGGGTCAGCGCCATCGGCTTCTACGAACGGCTCGGGTATCGGTTGTGCGGCGATGTGTTTATGGAAGTAGGCCTGGAACACCGGCTCATGACCAAGGAGCTATCCGACAATACCGAGCGGTCGTATTAATGCGGCCGCCATATAGATTGCGTCGCAGGCGGGATGCCCGCTCTACGGCACAGGCTGGAAGCCTGGGTTACGTCGCCTATTGGGGGGCCGCATTAATAGTAGGAGCGTGTTGTCAGGATCGATGGCGACACGCGGTCGGGCGGACTTCCAGCATGTAGGCGTCCGCCGAAAAGCTCGCGCCGCAAGGCCATCCAGGGTCTCGCGCTGTTCTATTCCGGTTGCTCCATTCAGGGGAGAAACACCCGGGACGACTTCCTCTTTTGGCGTAGGGCTGCGATGGATGAGGCGGAGCCGCGCGGCCCGCACGGTCGATCGGGCGTCGCCACGACCTTCGTTCCCCGAGCGGGCCGCTCGGGGCTGCCCTTGAACCCCGCGGCGGTGCGCGGGGGATTGTCGGAGGTATCGGTCGAGGCCAGCTCGGGGGATTTCAAGGGACGAACGATACGAGATACGCAACGGAACGATCCGGGGCGATCCCGTGGCCGCAATGGAAGCCCGAGGCAAGGGCCCGCCGCCGGATGCGATGGGGCCTGGAGGGCTCAAGCGACGATGCGCCCGTCCACGAGGGTGGCCTTGCGGTCGCCGACGCGGGCGAGCCCCTGGTCGTGGGTGACGACGACGAGGGTGCGCTTTCGCTCGTTGACGAGCTCCATCAGCAGGGACATCACGGCGCTGCCGGTGGAGGTGTCGAGATTGCCGGTGGGCTCGTCGGCGAAGAGGATGGCGGGATCGTTCACCAGCGCCCGGGCGATGGCGACGCGCTGCTGCTCGCCGCCGGAAAGCTCGGCGGGAAGATGGTTGATCCTCCCTCCGAGCCCGACGCGCTCGAGCAGCTCCCGGGCGCGGGCCTTGGCCGGTCGGCCCCGGATGAGGGCCGGGACGACGACGTTCTCCAGCGCGGTGAGCTCGGGCAGGAGAAAGAAGCTCTGGAACACGTAGCCCATGCTCGAGTTGCGCACGCGCGCCTGCTCTCGACGGCTCAGCCGGTAGAGGGAGCGTCCGTCGATGAGGACTTCGCCCTCGTTGGGCTTTTCGAGCCCTGCGAGGGTGTAGAGCAGGGAGGTCTTGCCCGCGCCGGAGGGGCCGACGAGAAAAAGGGTCTCGCCGCGGCGCACGTCGAGGGAGACGCCTTTGAGGACCTCGATGCGGTTGTCGCCGATGCGGAAGGTGCGCACCACTTGGCGTGCGGAAACGGCGATTTCGGAGTCGGGGAGGGGAGGCTGCGTGGACACGCGCCACCATGCCCCGCCTTGGGCTCCGAGACGAGTCTTTTTTCGCGTCGCCGACGCTTCAGGATTTGCCCTTGAGTCCGGCGCGGCGGGCCTTGCCGGCCATGGCCATGGCCTTCTCGTCGCCGTAGCGGCCGATGGAGAACTTCGCGGTGCGGCGACGGCCTTCGCCGTCGCTCCAGGCCGCCTGCCAGTATTCGTAGACCGTCCCCTTGGGGGATTTCGAGACGACGTGGGTGACGCCGACGATCCCGGATTGCCTGATGCGCCGCTTCTTCTTGGCGGCGGCCTCCTGCTTGTATTTCGGCATCTTCAGGAGGAGGGCGTCGCGGTGGGCGCGGGCGGCCTTGAGGGCCTTGGCCTTGCCCCCGAGGGACTTGTCGGGGAAATACTTCTGGAAGTTCTTTCCCCGGTGGGTGATGCGGACGTAGAATCCGTGGTTTTTCTTTTCCGGTTGATCGATGCGGGTGATGCCGTAGTTCGGTCGGGGAACGGTCATGGGGGAGGCGCGGACTGAGGATGAAAACCGACGGGATACGGCCTCTTTGGCCGGGAACCGATCTCTTGTCTATCGTTTTTTAAAAATCGGGACAAGGGAAAAGGTCGGCAATGCCCCAAAAATGTCACGTCGTCAGTTGCCGGACGCCCTCGTAGAGGACGATTCCGGCGGCGGTGGCGAGGTTCAGGCTGCGCCCGGCCACCTGGGGGATCGTCAGGCAGTCGTCGCGATGGGATTCGAGAAGGCTCCGGGGAAGCCCTCGGGTCTCGGAGCCGAAGACGAGGGAGTCGCCTCGCGCGAAAACCGCCTCCCAATGGGGCCGGTCGCCCTTGGTGGTGAGCAGCCAGACCCGCGACGCAGGCGGGATGGCGGCGTAGTAGTCCTCGAGGGAGTGCCAGAGGACGGGCGAGAGCTCCTGCCAGTAGTCAAGACCCGCCCGCTTCAAGGAGCGGTCGTCCAAGGAGAATCCGAGCGGCCCCACGAGGTGGAGCCTCGCGCCGACGGCGTGGCAGAGCCGTCCGACGTTGCCGGTGTTGGGCGGGA
>CAYMMC010000310.1:0-4459 GCA_964391125.1 uncultured Akkermansia sp. | reverse complement strand
TCCTCGAAGGATGCCGGCAGTAGGGAGCCCCATCCTCCCTGCGCCTGTCCCGTGCTCAGCATCGGAAGTCTTCCGGCCTTCGGATCAAACAGACGGCAAAGGAATCATGACTCCCGTTGACAAATGGCATGGAAATTGCTTTTCTACGGTGGCGGTTGCTCAACCCGAAGCATACGCTCTGTAGGCGCAGGACGCCGGGACGGTCGCGGGGCTTCGAATCTCAAAACAAACGACAAGACAAATGGCTAGAATCAAACTCGAATATATCTGGTTGGACGGATACGAGCCCACCCCGAACCTCCGCGGGAAGACGAAGATCGTGGACGGCGATCCCGCCTCCTTCGCCCTCGCCGACTGCCCCGTGTGGGGATTCGACGGCAGCTCCACCCGCCAAGCGGAGGGCAAAAGCTCGGACTGCGTGCTGAAGCCCGTGGCCCTCTACCCCGACGCCACGAGGTCGAACGGCTTCGTGGTCCTCTCCGAAGTCATGCTTCCGGACGGCGTCACCCCGCATCCCTCGAACTCCCGCGCCACCATTCCCGACGATCCCGGGCTTTGGATCGGGCTGGAGCAGGAGTATTTCCTCTTCCAGGACCATCGTCCCCTCGGTTGGCCCCAGGCAGGCTATCCCGATCCCCAGGGCGAATACTACTGCGGGGTGGGCGGCAAGCAGGTCGGCGATCTCGCCCGCTCCATCGTCGAGGAGCACCTCGACGTCTGCATCGCGGCCGGGCTCAACCACGAGGGCATCAACGCCGAAGTGGCGAAGGGGCAGTGGGAGTTCCAGGTCTTCGGCAAGGGCGCCCACACCGCCGCCGACCAGATCTGGGTGGCCCGCTATTTCCTCGCGCGGATCTGCGAGAAATACGGCGTCGACGTCGTGTTCCACTGCAAACCCTTCCAAGGCGATTGGAACGGATCGGGGATGCACTGCAACTTCTCCACGGAGCACATGCGCGAGAAGGGGGGCAAGGAGTACTTCGAATCCCTCATGAGCGCGTTCGAGAAATACCGCGACGAGCACATCGCCGCCTACGGTCCCGACAACCATCTGCGGCTGACCGGCCTTCACGAGACCCAGTCGATCGACAAGTTCAGCTACGGCGTGGCCGACCGGGGCGCCTCCATCCGGGTGCCTCATTCCTTCGTGAACAACGGATACAAGGGCTATCTGGAGGATCGCCGTCCGAATTCGCAGGCCGATCCCTACCAGGTCGTCGCCAGGGTCTCCAAGACCATCGCGACGGTCCCGACGGAGTGACCGGAGCATCGGATTCGGCGTTTCCCTTCCCGGACGCCGCAGCCTGATCGGCTGCGGCGTTTTTCGTTTCGTCGCGGCTTGGCCCAAGTCCGACCGTCGCGGGAGCAACAGGGCCAGGGAGAGTTCTCCCCGAATTTCGACGCCCGATCCAGACTCCGTTCAAGGACAGCGGGCGAGAGCGATGAATCCGCAGCGGTTCGACGAGAAAAAAGTGGAAAAGGGAAACAGAGGAGGGGATCCATGGGTATGCTCCCCGGCATCATGTTTCCGAAATTCCATCGGAGCAGCGAGCGGGGAGGGGGGCCGCTCCGGCTGCCCCGAGGTTCCTTTCCATCCCTTCCGCCGTCTTGAAAACCGACTTTCTCATCGTGGGCCAGGGTCTCGCCGGCTCCCTGCTCGCCTGGCATCTGCTGGAGGCGGGGCGGCGCGTGCTCGTCGTCGACCGGGACGAGGAGGACAGCTCGTCGAAGGTGGCGGCGGGGCTCGTCACGCCCCTGGCCGGCGCGCGCTTCCACCTCCCCCCCGGTCTCGGGGAGCGCCTCGACTACGCCCGCGGATTCTACTGGAGGCTCGAGGAGTCCTCCGGCCAGGCGCTTTTCCATCATCGCCGTATCGCCCGCCTCTTCCGCGACGAGGGCGAGGCCGCGCTCTGGTCCGAACGCGCCGGGGCGGGAGATCCCGGCTACGCCCGTTTCCACGCCCCGCTCGAGATCGACGCGGCCCGCTTCTCCGCGCCCTTCGGCGGCTTCGAGATGAAGGAGGGAGGTTGGCTGGACGTGCCCGCCTTCCTCGAGCTGACCCGCCAGCATCTGCTGGAGAGGGCCTCCTACGCGATCGGCAGGGTCGACTCCGCCGAGGTCTCGGTTTCGCGCGACGCCGTGCGATGGAAACGCGTCGAGGCCGGGAAAGTCGTCTTCTGCGAAGGCTGGCGCGGCGGTGACAACCGCTTCTTCGACTGGATTCCGGTGCGGGGGACCGGCGGCGACATCCTCGATCTCGAAATCCCCGGCATCTCCGGCGAAGACCGCATCGTCAACAAGGGGGGCTGGCTGCTCCCGCTCGGCGGCGGCCGATTCCGGGCCGGATCGACCTATCGCCGCGGCGCTGCCCCCATCGGCCCGGACGCCGCCGCGAGGGAGGAAGTGCTCGCCAAGGTCGCGGCGATCACTCCGCTGCCTGCGACCGTGAGCGGCCATCGCTGCGCCCTGCGCCCCACCATCCGCCGCAGCCAGGTCTTCATGGGGTCGCATCCCTCCATCGGACGGGTCGCGTTCTTCAACGGCCTAGGCTCGAAGGGAGCGCTCAACGGCCCTTGGCATGCGGAGCGGCTCGCCTCCCACCTCGTCTCGGGCGCTGCGCTGCCCGAGGAGGCGAACCTGAGCCACCACTTTCCATGATCCATCCCGCCACGTCCCTTCCCCGCGTCACCGAGATGGTCCACGAGCTCGTCTCGCGGCGTCTGCGCCCCGGCCACGCCGCCGTCGACGCCACCGTGGGGAACGGGCACGACACTCTCTTTCTCGCCCGCTGCGTCGGTCCGGGCGGGCGCGTCGAGGGATTCGACATCCAGCCCGAGGCCATCGCGGCGGCCCGGTCGAGAACCGCCGGCCTGCCCCAGGTGCGCCTCCATTGCCGCGGACACGAGCACATGGGCGAGATCGCGGCCGGTCCGGTGGAGGCGGTGCTGTTCAACCTCGGCTACCTGCCCTCGGGGGACAAGCGCGTCATCACCCGGAGCGACACCACCTTGGCCGCCCTCGACGCCGCGCTCGGCCTGCTCTCCCCAAGCGGCCTGCTCAGCGTCGTCGTCTATCCCGGCCATCCCGGCGGCGGGGAGGAGTCGGACGCCGTCGAGGCTTGGTTCCGCGGGCGCGCCCGTTCGCTGCGCGTCGTCCGCTACGGCCCCCTCCTGCAGGAGGCGTCTCCCCAGCTCTTTGCCGCGGAGTGCCGGAGATCGCGCCCCGTCGGTCCGGACCGGGGCGCCCCCTCTTCAAGTGAAGCGACATGATCGAAATCTCCAGCCTCTCGATGCGATACGGCGATCTCCTCGCCCTCGACGGACTCGACCTCGTCATTCCACGGGGGGAGCTGTTCGCCTTCCTGGGTCCCAACGCGGCGGGCAAGACGACGACGATCAAGCTGCTGACCGGGCTGATCGCGCCCACCGGCGGCTGCGCCAAGATCTGCGGCCACGACATCCAGAAGGCGCCGATGGAGGCGAAGCGGCGCATCGGCTACGTTCCGGACGTGGCGGAATTCTACGACAAGCTGACTCCGTTGGAGTTCATGGCCTTCATCGCCGAGCTCTTCCAAGTCGACCGCGCGGCGGCGAAGAGGCGCACCCCCGAGCTGATGGAGCGCTTCTCGCTGATCCCCTACGCCCGGCAGCGCATCGAAAACCTCAGCCACGGCACGCGACAGCGGCTCGCCTTCGCCTCGGCCCTGCTTCACGAGCCGGAGGTCGTCATCGTGGACGAGCCCATGGTCGGACTGGATCCGAAGAACGCCCGCGTCGTGAAGGAGGAGCTGAAGGCGAGGAGCCGCGCCGGCGCCACCGTCTTCCTTTCGACGCACCTCCTCAACGTCGCGGAGGAGCTGGCCGACCGCGTCGGCATCATCCATCGCGGCAAACTCCGGGCGCTCGGAACAGTCGGGGAAATCCGCGCCCAGGTGGCGGGCGGAGGGGAGCGCTCCCTGGAGGAGCTGTTTCTCGGGATCACCGACGACGGATAGCGGAACGACCGTCCGATGTCGTCCGCCCCTCAGGTCTTTTTCCTCTTCGGCGGACGACCTCGCGGCTTCGCCGCGTTGAGGATGGCGAGGAAGCCTTGCTCGGGATCCGGGCGGCGTCGCTCCGAATCCGGCGGCTCCGCCTTGTCGGCGTCCAACGCGAAGGGAATCGGCGCCTTGTCCCTCCGCATCTTCCGCAGGGTCACCTCGACGACGTCGGCCAAGGTGTAGCGGTCGAGGATGTCCGACACCGCGTTGCGCACGTCGATCATCAGCATGCGCAGCCCGCAGTGGTCCTCGTCGGCGCAGGTGCAGGGCTGGTAGAAGGCCTCGCTCGCGCAGGGGATCGGCGCGAGCATCCCGTCGAGGAGGCGCACCATGTCGCCCATCTTGATCCCGCCGGGATCCTTCGCCAGGAAGTAGCCGCCGAACTTGCCCCGTTTGGTCGCGACGATGCCGGCATGCCGG
>CAYMMC010000309.1:2803-4471 GCA_964391125.1 uncultured Akkermansia sp. | reverse complement strand
GAAACCTGAAACCCAAAACCTGAAACTTTGAACCTTGAACCTTGAACCTTGAACCTTGAACTTTAAACCTGAAACTCCCCCACACGCCCGAAGGGGGTTGACTCCTGGTCGCGACCCTGTTGATTCCGGCATGCCCATCGACCCCAGCGCCGGCTTCGAGACCCGGGCGATCCATCTCGGACGCGACTTCGTGAGCGACACCGGCGCGGTGATCCCGCCGGTGTGGCTGACCTCGACCTTCGAATACGGCAATCCGCACGGCTTCGACTACACCCGCTCCGGCAATCCGAACTTCCGCCTCCTCGACCGCACCGTCGCCAGCCTCGAGGGAGCCGCCTTCTCGACCTGCTTCGGCAGCGGCGTCTCGGCCATCACCGCGGTGGTCTCGACCCTGAAGAGCGGCGACGTCGTCGTGGCCGAGGAGAACCTCTACGGCTGCACCTTCCGCCTCTTCGCCCAGGTCTTCGCGAAGTTCGGCGTCTCGGTCGTCTATCTCGACTTCACCGACCCGGCCTCGCTCGAGGAGATCGCCACGCATTCCCCCGCCCTCGTCTGGATCGAGTCGCCCACGAACCCGAACCTGAAGGTCATCGACATCGCCGCCGTCGCCGAGGCCGCCCATGCCGCCGGGGCGCCGCTGCTGGTGGACAACACCTTCGCGACCAGCTACGTGCAGCGCCCCGTCGAGCTCGGGGCCGACCTGTCCCTGGTCTCCCTGACCAAATACGCCAACGGCCATTCCGACGCCCTCGCCGGCGCCGTCTGCACGAACTCGGAGGAATGGCAGGCGAAGATGGTCTTCGCGCAGAAGGCCCTCGGTCTCCAGCCGGCCCCGATGGACTGCTGGCTCGTCTCCAGGGGGCTCAAGACCCTCGCCGTCCGCATGGAGCGGCACAACGCCAACGCCCTCGCCTTCGCCCGCTTCCTCGAAGAGGAGACGGGCGCCGTCTCGGTGCGCCATCCCTTCCTCCCCTCGCATCCGCAGCACGAACTCGCGAAGCGCCAGATGCGCGGAGGCTCCGGCATCGTCGTGGCGGACTTCGGCCTCGATCTAGAGGGGACGCTCGCCTTCCTCGGGCGGCTGCGGCTGTTTCCGAAGGCGGAGAGCCTCGGCGGCGTCGAGTCGCTCTGCTGCCATCCCGCCTCGATGACCCACGCCAGCGTGCCTCGGGAGCGCCGCGAGGCCGTCGGCATCACCGACTCTCTGGTGCGCTTCTCCGTCGGCCTCGAACGCGTCGAGGACCTCGTCGCCGACGTCCGCCAAGCCCTCGCCTCCGTCTGACATGCCGCCCCGCGACCCCTTCGAAGCGCCCTTCTGCCGACCCGACGACCTCGGGCTCGCCCTGCCCGAGAGCGACCACGCCGTCTCCGTCTGCCTGCCCCGCTGGCGCGACGCGATCGGCTACGAGGAGGGCGACCCCGAGGTGCTGGAGACCTTCGAATGCGGCTACCCCCGCTTCGTCGCGCATCCCTACGTCGCCGAGCTCTTTCTCGCGGCGCAGGCGGAATTCGCCAAGAACTCCCAGAAAGCCGAGTCGGCCCTCGTCTTCCCCTCCCTCGCCGCCGCCTGGCGCTGCGCCGACAACGTCCAGCGCCACCGCCCCGCCGCCTACCGGCTGGAAACCCAGGGCCGGGCAGGGGCCGGCACCCTCGTCCCCACCGTATCGG
>CAYMMC010000309.1:0-2793 GCA_964391125.1 uncultured Akkermansia sp. | reverse complement strand
CGAGGGTCTCACCCTGGAAGACCGGATGTGGGTCGGCGCCGCCTGCCGGCTGGAATCCTACGGCTGGGAGGGGCTCGCCGCCGTCCTCCTCGACGAATCGGCCTACGCCGACGCCTGGAAATACTGGCAGCACAGCGGCGAGATCGTGAGCAGCCGCCTCGCCCAGTCCGCCCTTGCCGACGCCCCCCTCGACCCGGCCGTCGCCGAGGCCGGCGCGGAGGCCGACCGCCTTCTCCGCGAGCGCATCGCCGCCCTCTACCCCGGCACGACGCCCGGCGACGTGTTCCTCTTCGCCTCCGGGATGGGGGCCATCGCCGCCCTCCACCGCCTCCTCGCCGCCCGCCGCCCCGGCGAGCCCACCGTCCAGATCGAGTTCCCCTACATCGACTCGCTCAAGATCCAGGAGCAGTTCGGCGCCGGGATGCTCGACCTCACCGTGACGGCTTCCGGCGGCGCCGACGAGCTCGCCGCCCATTTCGCCTCCGGCGGCAAGGCCGCCGCCGTCTTCACCGAAGTCCCCAGCAATCCTCTCCTCCGCACCGCCGACCTCGCCGGCCTCGCCGGCATCCTGAGGCGGGCGGGGGTCCCCTTCGTCATCGACGACACCATCGCCACCGCCTACAACGTCGAGCCGCTCCGCTTCGCCGACGTGGCCGTCACGAGCCTGACGAAGCTCTTCTCCGGCGCGGGCGACGTCGCCGCGGGCGCCCTCGTCCTGAACCCGGCCTCGCCCTTCCACGCCGAACTCGAGGCCGCCCTGCCCGCCGAGGAGGCCGCCAGTCCGCTCTTCGCCCGCGACGCCATCGTCCTGGAGCGCAATTCGCGGCACTTCGCCGAGCGGGCCGAGGCCGCCAACGAGAACACCCGGGAGCTGGTGGAATGGCTGCAAACCCGGCCCGAGGTCTCCTCGCTCCTCCACCCCTCCCTCGTCTGCCGGGAACATTACGAAGCCGCCATGCGCCCCGGAGGCGGCTACGGCTGCCTCTTCTCCCTGGAGCTGCACGGGGGCGAGGCGGCCGCCGCCGCGTTCTACGACGCCCTGGAAATCTCCAAAGGCCCCAGCCTCGGCACCGACTTCAGCCTCGCCAGCCCCTACACCCTCCTTGCGCATTACCACGAGCTCGACTGGGCCGCCGAGCGAGGCGTGGCGCGGAACCTGATCCGCGTCTCCATCGGCCTGGAGGATCCCGACGATCTGCGAGGACGCTTCGAGCGAGCCCTCGCGGCCCTTCCGGCGAATGGTTAAGTTTCCTTAAAGATAAAAAGTGAATTCCCGCTTGCGCTCCTCGCCGAAAACGCCTTAGATCGGAGCGGTTCCCGATTTCAGAGACATGAACATGAAAAAGATTTTCGCGGCCTTCTGCGCTCTCGTCCTCATGCCCTCCTTCTCCGCCCAGGCGTGGATCGGGGGTCCCTTCAGCAACAACTCCTATTTCGGGGAGGACGGAGACGATGGAGTCTACGAGGCGGTGGCGCTTCCGTATGGAAAGGGCGCAAGGAACGGAATCGGGCTGTACCGCTGGGGGGTGACGAATAATTTCACGGGCGTGGACGATCAATCTACGCTCTACTACACTGTCAGCGGGCCGGGTGGCTCATCGGATATCCGAGTTCCTCTGTCGGGGAATGTTGAATTTGGGGGCGTCGGGCACTTCACCCATTCTTGGTATATCGAAGGGGTCTACTATCGGGGCTTCTGCCAGGGAAGTGTGAACTCCGGTCTCGGAACCGTCAATTGCACCGGGGGGGCTTACAGCGCTGTGGAGTTCAGCGGGATCGTCGAGTCGATTTCCTCGGGATTCCGGGCCTCGTTCACATCGAGGAACGACGGACTTCCCGTCCAGCGTTTCGAGGGAAGGGGCCATGCTGCGATCAGCGATGGGAGAGGGCGGAGCGGTCTTGAGCCCTTCCACTTCGCTGTCTTCGGCTCGAAAGTGGCCAGCAAGGTCAACTATTACGGGGTTCAGCTCTAATTCCGGCGCCGCGCGCTTGCCCCTCTCCGCGAAAGGCATCGATCCAGAATCGATGCGTTTCCCCCTCCATGCGAACAGGAATTCGCCCCTGTTGTCTTTTCTTCTCGCGCCATAAGGCGAGGGCATCCGCGAAGGGGATCAGTCTCGTTGAGCTCTTGGTGACTATCGCCGTCCTCCTAGTCCTTCTGACGGTTGCTACGGTCATCTCGGACACCTTCAAGAAGCGCGCGGAAAAAGCCAAGTGCATCTCCCACATGCGGACCCTCCATTCCGCTCTCTCCGCCCATGTGCTGGACAAGGGCCACTGGCCGCAGATGGACGACGACGAGGAAAATTGGACGGAATCCAAGTTCTTCAAGTTCTGGATCGAGTCGTTGGAGCCCTATGGCACCAGTGCGGACAATTGGGTCTGCCCGTCCGACAAGCTATTCCTTCAATTCCGGAAAGTGGACAAGGACGAGTATTTCGGGAGCTATGTGCCGACGCCCTTCGACAAGGCGCCTAGCACGCCTTTCCGTTGGAACCAGCCGTGGCTGATCGAGAGAGGGGACTTCCATGGGAAGGGCTCGCACATGCTGATGCCGGACGGATCGGTTCAGGAATCGCAAAACCCCTTCTCCGGGCGCTGAGAGGTCCGCCCTATTCCGGTCTCCACGCCCGGATTGCCCAGGTGGCGATGTTGATCCAGCGCTTTGGAGTGCGGTGCTCTGCACCGCTTTGGATCGGATGCGGCAAGAAGGCCCGATGTTTCCCCCCTTGCTCTTTGCCATTCCCTCGACGTCCGAATCCAAAGCGGCGGGAACCGCCGCACTCCCAAGCG
>CAYMMC010000308.1:0-4486 GCA_964391125.1 uncultured Akkermansia sp. | reverse complement strand
GCTCGACGAGATCCATCAGGCCTACGAGGAGTTCCAGCAGGGCGGGATGGGCGAGATCGCCCCGTAGCGGGCCGGGAGCTTCGCCACGCTTCCCCGCGCCACACTCTCGGATTCCATGCTTTATGCCTTCGCCGTGGCGAAGCGAGACATGAAGCCTCCCACGAAGGCGACCACACACCGGGAGACGACGGAGTGGCCTCCGAGATTCCGGCACACTGGAAAAACATGAGCCGAAGGGGGGCCGAACCTTTTGCGAAGATCGACCGGATTCGGGCACGCTTCGCCTGCATGCGCTTTCTGCGTTGCGGCGGGGTTCCGGCCGAGGAAGCCGTGCGCCGGGTTTCCGAGGAGGAGCCACACGGATCGTCATCGCGTGAATTTCCCCGAGGCGCGACAAGACGGGCACCGGGAGCGGGGAGCCATCTCACTTCCGATGGCGCCTACCTGGCCTTGATCCGCCCGGCTTCCCCGCCCGACACATTTCCGCCCAAACCGCTCCCTTCTTCAGCCGCGAGGTGCCGCTCCACCGCCCGCGCCAGGTCGGCGCCGAGCTGTCTCGCCGTGCCGGCATTCACCTCGGTCTGCCGGGCGCTGGCATAGGGCGTCTCCAAGGTCGTGACCAGGGCGGCGCCGGGGAACGCGTCCCTCGCCCATCCGGCGGAATGCCTGCCCTGACTGTAGTTCGCCCCCTGGTTCCAAGCCTGCCCGAAGCGGAGCAGATCGTCTTCTCGCACCGGGATCCCGCCCCGCATCGTCTCCCGCAGCCTTTGGACGAAACGCGCCTGCCTCTGCTCGACCTCGGCTTCGGGCGCCCCCACGAAGTAGACCCGGTTGTCCCAGATGCCATGCACGGCGGGGCAATGCAGATCGAGGAACGCCGCCACCTCCGACGCGTGCCTTTCGCCCCATGCCATCAGCGCCGCCACCTCGGGATAGAGCGGTCGCTCGTTGTAGTCGCGGTTGTGGTCGTGGGGCGCCCGGTTCTTGCCCTGGTCCCCGTCCTCGACCCCGTCCTTGTCCATGAAGGGCAGCGCCACGATCCGGTGGCGCTCCCTCAGACTTCGTCCCGTCTCGTCGTCGGCCAGCGCCGCGTCCAGAAAGCCCTCCAGCACGTAGCTCCCCATGGTCTCGCAACTGTGGTGGCGCGCCGTCAGGACGATCGCGCGCCGCCCCTCCCCGCCAGCGCCGCGGGCGATGTCGATCCGCTCCACCGAGCGCCCGGCTCGGCTCTTGGCATGCTCCGACAAGGTCAAGTCGGGGTGGCTGGCGTGGCGTCGGCGCCAGGCTTCGAAATGGGACTGCTGGTATTGGGGGGCGAAGGCGTAGCGCACCTCCCCGCCCTCGGGCGCCGCCGCCACCTCGAAGGACCAGCGGCGCGGCTCCCCCTCCTCGAGACTCACGGCCTCCCGCCCGAGATAGGCCCAGGTCCTGCCCTCGTCGTAGCTCACCGCCGGTCCGCGCGTCCCCAGGCAGTCGCGGTGGGAGAAGGTCGCGGTGAAGCCTTCGCGATCCTTCGTCCGAAAGCTCCAGTAGAACCAGAACCGGCCCTCCTGCATGTGGCGCAGGTCGGGCGCGAGGTGGACGCGCCTCGCCTTCCTCTCCCCCATTTCATCCACCGAGACCAACCGAATGTTGCCGCCCGGGTAGTCGGCGTCCAGTTCCACCGCAACCGAAGAGGTCGCCGAAGCGGGAACGGCGGACCAGCCGATCAGGCAGCAGGCGGCCAGGGACAGCAGGCGGGGCGGAAGGGCGGAAAGGGGCGTCATCGGCGGGATGCGACAGGATTCGGTCCCATGCTATACTTCGTCGCCGCATGGTGGGCAGCTCAAAATGTGGCGCGAACAGGCGAGAGGGAGGAAACCTCGCCTGCCCGCCGCCAGATATGCGTGACGGAAAGCGGAGGACCCGTTCCGCCATCCGTGGCATGGTCCCGCAAGGCATCCACTCCACCGCGATGCTCCCCATGTGCCCGCGGCCGCGCATCCGGGCACCGACGAGGGGCGCGGGTCCGTCAAGAACCATGGCCTTCGCCGCCCCCGGAAACCCCTGCCCCCGGAACAGAACACGACCAGATCCGCTGGCGGTCCCGCAAATCGCCTCGCTCACGAGCCAACGGACCAAGAGGCTGCGATGTCGGTCCAGACCAATCGACGCGGGATCGAGCCCCCATGCACAACGAAAGGCCGGAGATTGAAACGAACCCTCACTTGGAGCGCGCTCCACCCGCGCCTGGCGCTTCTCGCCGCGACCGCCCTTGCCGTCGTCCTGGGCTGGGGATGCCGTCAACTCCGCTTCGACGGCTCGACCGAGCAACTTTTCGCCGACCGCAGCGACGAGTCCGACGCCTACGAGGAGTTCAAGGCCAACTTCGGCGGGGAGGAATGGATCGCCGTGGTGGCGACCGGTCCCGAGCTGTTCGCCTCGCCTTCCCTCGCCTGGCTGCGGCGCTTCGCGTCGGTTCTCGACGCGAGCGGGGACGTCCGACGCGTCGAGAGCATCTTCCACCTGTCCGGCTACGAGCGCCGGGGAAGCTGGCTGTTCCCCGCGCCCTTGATCGGCGAGGTGCCGGAGGACGGAAGCGAGGAGATGGAACGCCTGCGCGAAACGGTGCTCCGGGACGCGCGCGTCCGCGGCCGTCTCGCCAGCGCGTCGGGCGAGGCGCTTTGCCTTCTTGTGGAGCTGGACGCCACCCTGGCGGCGCGACGCGGCGAATCCGAGCTCGTCGCGGCAATGCTGCGCCGCTGCGACGAAGCGGCCGCCCGGGCTCCCGACGGCATCGAACTGTTCTCCGTCGGCGTTCCGCTGGTCCACGAGGAGCTGAAAGCGGCCACGAGCCGCGATCTCTTGAAAACGCTGCCCCTTTCCGTTCTCGCGGTCTGGCTGGGGCTGCTTCCCTTTCTCCGGGGATGGTCGGCGCTGGCGACGCTGCTGGCAACCGGCCTGCTCGCCGCGGCGGCGACTCTCGGATTCATCGGATGGGTGGGATTTCCAGTGACGGTGGTCCTCTACCCAGCCGTCGTGCTGGTCGTGGTCGTCACGAGCGCCGAAGACATCTACCTGATGGCCGAATTCCGCGAGGGGCTGCGGCGCGGCCTGTCGCCGCAGGAAGCCTTGGCACGGCTCGGCCCGAAACTGGGCTTCACGATCCTGGTCACCGCCGCGACTTCGGCGATGGGCTTCGCCACGCTGGCCCTTTCGGCCAATCTGCAAATGCAGCGCTTCGCCCTGGTGGGGGCGGCCGGCATCGTCTTCGGTTTCGCATTCACCGTGCTGGCGGTGCCCGCCCTGCTCGCCTTGCTGCCGCCGCCGAGCCAAGCCGCTCGCGGGCTCTCTTCCCCGGTGCGACGGATCCGGCGACGCCTCGTCCAACTCTCCGACGGCCACCGACGGTGGGCCGGGGGCCTCTGTCTCGCCGCGCTGCTCGCCATCTCGGCGGGGATCCCGAAGATCGAGATCGACACCGCCTTTCTTGACTACCTGCCCGAAGATTCCCCCCTGCTGCGAAACGTGGCGCGGTTCCGAGAGCTCTTCGGTGGCCTTTCCTACGTCTCCGTGGTGCTGGAAACCCACGAGCCCGGGGGCGTCCATCGCAGAGAGACGCTGCTCGCGATGGACCGGCTCCAGACCTTTCTGGAACGCCAGGGCGGCATCGTCCACAGCTATCTGGATCTGATCGAGGAAATGGCCCGATGGTTCGGCGCAAGGAGCGAAGAGGAGACGCGCACCGCCTGGCTTGAAAGAGCCGAGCACGGGGAATTCCTGGCCATGGCGCCCGCCGAAATCGCGCGAGAATTCATCGATCACGACGGTTCCCGCGCCCGCTTCAAGCTGCGCGTGCATGCGCCGAGTTCCCGCGAGCTCCTTGCTCTGGAAAGGACCGTCCTCGCCTATTCCGACGACGCCCTCCCAGCGGACGCCGAACTCCGAATGACGGGCAGCCGGATGCTGGTCGCCCGCCACGCCGACCGGATCGTCCGCGAGCTGCCGATGGGCCTGGCCGCGCTCTCGCTGCTCGTCGCCCTTCTCCTCGGGGGCATCCTCCGCTCGGCCAGGCTCGGCGCCGCCGCCCTCGTCCCGAACCTCCTGCCCATCCTTGCCACCTTGGGGCTGATGGGCTGGACCGGCATCCCCCTGAGCCTGGGAACCTTCTACGTCGGCGCGATCGCCCTCGGCGTCTCCGTGAACGACACCGCCCATCTGCTGCTGCGCCACCGACAAGGGCTCGACTCCGGTCGCTCACGACGGCGGGCCCTCCGCACCACCCTCCATGAAAAATGCGTGCCGGTCATGGCCACCGGTCTCGCTCTCGCTGGCGGCTTCGCCGTCTTGACCCTGAGCGATCTGTCCAACATCCGGGACTCGGGAGTCCTGCTCGCCTTCGCCATGCTGGCCGCTTCGGCCGCCGATCTGCTTCTGACCCCCCTGTTCCTCGGCCCCGGGAAGCACGGACCGGCCTGACCGGGGCGGGGCGCGCCCTTTCGCCGCT